>JAJZAW010000025.1 GCA_021799185.1 Thermoplasmata archaeon | reverse complement strand
CCATAGGTCGGGGGTTCGAACCCCCTCGGACCCGCTTAATCTATTCTCAATTCTGTAAATAATTTTATTTACTGTGATTTATGCGATATTTGGAGATGCCCATCTTCCAACCCCGAATGTGCGACTTTATGGGATTCGGGTACTTTGCCCATATACAATTTCCAGAGAATTTTTATTATTTAACTGACCATTATCCTATTTACTCTTCAGAGTTGTTTACCTGTATCTCTTTTTAATAAGTATCTCCTTAGTGCGCTAGTATTCAGGAAAGTGGTACATGAGATAATTATGCAATTTTTTCATTTAACCATTACAGGTCTTCCACATTTGAGAACCTGCAGCTAAGTGTTTAGAGGGGTTTTTGGACATGCTGAAGATATGAACGAAATGTGCCAGCATGAGGAATGTTGAACAAGGAAATATCATCCATGTTTAAGTATGAACTCAATCCAAGCACACTGATTAAATCACCCATTAATTCATGTTACAACAGGTAAATATTGCAGTATCACTTCGTGAACATGATGACAACGAAGTTTGGAATAATTGGTCTTGGGAATCACGCAATAAACAGAGTAATGCCCGCAATCAAATCCTCTGGGCATTTAATCACGGCAATATACAGCAGGAGTCTCAAGAAAGCGGAGAAAGAGGGAGCCAGCTACGGGGCAAAAGCATTTTCCGATCTGGAGGCACTATTTACTGATGGGGATTTCGATGTAGTTTACATCGCCTCTCCTAATTTTCTGCATTATGAACAGGCAAGGCTGGCCATGGAAAACGGTAAAGACGTACTGCTCGAGAAGCAGATGACACTCAGCAATGAGGATGCATCTGGTCTTGTAAAGAAATCCGCAGAAACAGGACGCCATCTGGCCGTAGGCTTCCACATGAGATTTCATCCAGCTATTGCAGAAATTAGAAACATGATCTCAGGAGGTAAGTTCGGCAAAATTACATTAGTCGAGGGAACCTGGGGAGGTTTATCGCAGGGTAGCTCAGATAATCCGGACCGCAGATGGTGGACCGAGGATGAAAAAGTGGGAGGTGGTTCGGTTATGGGGACTGGTGTTCACGTGCTTGATACGATTAACTTCATTCTTGGCTCACTGCCAGAAAGAATTTCAGCATACCGCCAGCCTGCAAAAGCAGTTATTGACAGCACTGAAGCAATATCTATGGAATATAACGGCATTATTGCAAATGCGATTTCTTCGAGAGCAATGAAACATCCCAGAAACGATCTCGTGATTTATGGCACAGAATCAACAGCTGTTGCAAGGAACGTCTTTTCAACGAGCGTTAATTCCGACCTGGAAATTGATGGGCAAATTTCCAAAACATTCAGGGAGGGGAATTTGTATGAAGATGAAATTCGTTCTTTTGTTGATATGGTAAGAGGCAAAAAATCCAATATAGCGACTGTAAAGGATGGAGAAGCTGTTGTTAAAATTGTGAATGCTGCTTTTCTTTCAGACAAAATGGGTAAGGTAACTACCTTGTAGACACATGAAGTGAGTGCTGCAACCGCTTTCAGGCTCTCGAGACTTTTTCTGCCCTGTATGCGAGTGCTAGCCTCAGGAATGGCAAACCCTGGAATCTGTCTACACTAAATCCCTTTGAAAATCTTTCAACGCCGGACATCCTCACAAACCAGAACATCACGAAACGAACATACTGCATTGCTTCGAAAATTCGGATAACGTCTGCCGATTTGCTTTTCTCAATAAGTTTGCCCATATCCTGCTCTTCCTCCGGGCCCATGCACAGATCGATGAGAAACTGGTGTGTTGGTGCTGCTTTGCCAGATATCACAGAATCAGCAAGATCGCTTACATAATTCATCATTTTCCTGTAATTTTCAGAAAAATCTCTGTCGGAAAGGGCAAGCTCAGCCAGTTTAGCAAATAACAGATTTGAGTTCATAAAATACATCTCAACATCTGAATCGTAATTTTCTATGGTGTTAGATATAGCGCACTCAAATGTAGGAAATTTCAGATCTTTTTCCATGATTGAAGAAAACATTCTGCCTATTAAACAGATCTTTTCCTCCTCCTTCTCCTTAGTGCATTTAATATCAGTGTTCACAAATATGGATAAAAATCGTAATATAGCAAGAACAACATAGTTATGAGAAATAATCACAAATAGGAATAACTATATACATCCAAGTAATTATATATTGATAAAAATGACAATATCGGTTACTGCTCCTCTATGGATCGGTATTTTTATTGGTGCAATCATAGGTGGATTTGCGGAACTCTGGGGGATATCAAATGCGGACGTCCTTCTGAAACTCTCCAAGTGGGAAGATCGGTTATTCATTAACTGTATCGCAATTGCCATAGGCGTTGGCGCGGTTCTCCTATACGGACTCTCAGCACTTGGTCTGGGATTTCACTTTGGCATAAAGCCAGACTATGTGATAGGTGTAGCACTGGGCGGGATTATCTTCGGCATTGGCATTGCAATATCAGGATATGTGCCAGGTACCGAGTGGATGGCACTTGGGGAAGGTCGGAGAGAGGCTGTTTACGCGGTGGCCGGGGGACTCCTCGGTGCAGCCTCTTGGACCCTCCTGTACCAAACCTCGGCAGGGCAGTGGTTGGTGAAGGCTTACAATTTCGGGCAGATATATCTGGGAGGAAAGGTTGACACTGACCTGAAGGTTGGTTTCCTGATTTCTATTGGGTGGCTGATACTGATGATGGGCATTGCCTATTTTTTGCCAAGATATAAGGGAGGAAAGAGCTGCGTTTACATAGGAACACATAAAAACTACCAGATGCCCGGGCCTGAGCTTGCAGAGCACAGAGAAGCCACTGAGACCCTGATAGAAGGAAGTGCGATGCCCATCGGCCCTGCTGATAATCTGGCAAAAAATGCAAACCAGCACTGGGCGCCTAACAATAACCTCAGATGGCTACTCACGTTTGTCGGTGCCATCATTGGTGCAGTTGTTGTTCTTGAAATGTTCCTGCATCAGATATTCGGGGAATCCACAACTTACAGCTGGATGGTCGGATATCTCTGGCTTCCTTCCTATAACTACAGCAAGCTTGTCTTCTCCACCATTGGGTGGGAACCCTTTAGCGACATTGGCACGTTGATGGGGGCCTTCATCGCATCAATATTTGTTTCAAGAAGATTTCAGGCTTTCAATAGATGGATGCCAAGGACGTGGAAGAAGAGATTTGGTGACAGTGAAATAAAGAGGGCCCTGGGGGTCTTTGGTGGATCGTTTATGGTACTGTTTGGGGCAAGGATGGCTGATGGCTGTGCTTCCGGACACATACTGAGCGGTGATCTGCAGATGGCTGTTAGCAGCATTGAGTTCTTCGTATTCGTGGCAATTAGCCTTCTTGTTGCAGGCTGGTTCATATACTCAAGAAAAACTGGAGGTAATTAAAATGGCAGAAGTAAAAATTGAAAGAAAAAGCGAAACTGGAATCAAGAGTTTTGCAGGATTCATGTCCCTGTTGGTCATAATTGTTGCTGCACTTACGGTTGGAGGTTATAACGGCTATGATCCTGATCCCAACTCAGTTGCAATTACTGGATTCGTAATGATCATTGCATTGCTGCTTACAGCTGTATGGTACCGCACCAAATATCCGGGCTACTCCAATGATGGGACGGAGGACTGAGAAATTGGCAAAAATACTTGTTTTGCTTCTAACCGGAAAGGAGAACATTCATGCTGAGATGGTGGCTTTTAACTTCGCCATAAATTCAGTTAAAAATGCTCATAGCACTTTGGAATTCTTATTTCTGGGCAGAGGCGTCCAGGCACTGAACTCCAGACAGAAAAATTCCCCTCAGTTCCTTGAGCAAATCCAGGAGCTGAGAAAAAATGGCTGCATAGTGAAAGCCTGCAAAGTGAGCCTAGAATCAGAGGGGCTGGATGAATCCGGCATTTTCGGGAATATTGATCTCGTACTGGGTGGGGTGGAAGTTAACTCAAGAATTGAAGATGGATTCACAGTAATATCCTTTTAAATATTTATTTGTATGCCCTGATCCACTGGAAGCAAACACAAATGCCCCATATTTCATTTTTGTGAGAACCTCCACATTTTATAATAACAGTTGAACTATCTCCCGTATACCATTAATGAGCATCATAAGAATTATGAAGTATCCAGGGTCGAAAATTGCCATTCTTCCTGATATTGTTGGTAAATTCAAAAGGTCTGGAATGCAAACCTTTGTGGACGTATTCGGAGGATCGGGGCTTGTATCACTTAACATCGGAGCCAGAGATATCGTGTACAATGATATGGATAAGGAACTTGTTTCTTTATACAGAATAATAAAGGCAAGGCCTGATGATCTGTACCGATTGCTGCTGTTATCACTTCCTGACCAGTTTGCAGAGGATTTTCCGGATAACTTTAGGGATCTGGGGAAAAATGGTGCTGATTCGGCATATATGAAAAAAGAAACTTCCGGGCGGAAGGTCGAGAGGGTGCGTAAACTCAGATATGCACTGTCGAGGCATGATGGCGAAGGGCATACAGTTGACAGGGAACTCGCCGCTGCCTACAGGACACTGTTCAGATCCATCACCAGCTTTGGAGGACGTGGCGATACATACGCCACCGGCAAGGAAAAAGGGGCATTCAGTTTCTTCCTGAAAGTGGTTTCTGATTTCGGGACAGTAAGCAGCAGCGTGCGCCACTGGAAAATTGAGAGAAGAGATTTTCGTGAAATCTTGAGAATTTATGACTCCCCGGTTACTTTCTTCTATCTGGATCCGCCATACCCGGGAAAAGACTGGTACAGCTATAACTTTTCACCGCAGGATTTTATGGAACTTGCAGGCATTCTTCGGAGTGTTCATGGAAAATATTTCCTGAGTCTCAACAACTCTGACGATTACATAACATCCATGTTTGGTGAGCCAAGAAAGACAAAATCATTTCTTAACCAGAATGCAGGCAAACATCCAGAAGGAAATTTATACAGGGAATTTGCTTATTTTTCAAATATACCGTGAAAAATTCATGCTGTGGATATTACTTGTCTCTGGCCCCCTTCCACATGAATGAGCCGACAGCCAGCACTATGAATGATGCTATTATCACTGAAATACCGATCACTATAATTATGCCAAGAATGTCTGCCAGACCCGGGTCCGTTTGAACACTATACACAGGATTCACCTGCTGTGGTGAATATGCAGGGAAATAAACCACATAATAAATGCCGGTAGGCAGATCTGAGTAAATTGATTCAGTGTTGTTTGTCAGATTGAGAGTCCTTGTGGGTGGAAGCCCTATGGTATAGGCATTAGAATAATTTATTTTACTCACTGCTGAGGCGCTTATCACAAATGCACCAGAGCCGAGAACGGAAAGAACATAGCCCTGGTTTATGGTGAGCGGAGGTGAAATATATCTGCCAGTACCATTGAGAACAAAACTATCACTGTCGTGGGCCAGGGACGAGTATTCGTGCGTTCCAACCGCAACCATAAGGCCTCCTGAAACAATCATAACCAGGAATATCACAATTAATATCTTATTCACTTACCTTCCCCCCATTTGCCTCCGCTGGATACTATCCTACCTGCGCTCACCGTTTTAGGTCTCAGCTTTCACTTGTTGGCGCTTCTGAGTACGGAAAGCTGAAAATCATATATCTTCCGGAGTTCCGTGCCGGGCATCACGGCTATGGATTCCCCGTGAAAGTCTGCCTCAACATCCTTCTTTGGATGCAGCCCTGCCACAATAAAACCGACCGTTTCCGCACTGTTGATAGTTTCATCATCCGGGATTTCCTCAAATACGCCTGTTTTCCCATCCGGCATCCTTGCTTCGACAAAACCAAAAGATACCACGTATTTTCCATTTTCTGACGGATATTCTACACTATCCCTGTCGGTAGCCGAAAGGTCGTTCAGTATAATCTTAACAATGTTTTCAGAAAGTAATTTTGCCTCACTTACCTCGCTGACATCAACCAGTTCGGCCAGATCTTTTTTTGCTTTTTGCTCTGCTTCTTCGAGATCGTGCTTCATATCCATATTATTCCCCATATATGATGTGCATAAAGATTTAACCTATCTATCTTCTGGCCATGACATGTTGCAAGTGAACTGCGTTTTAACCGGCTCCAGTTCACGTATTGATCTCTGGCCAGCGGCGATGCGGAAAGGAGAACCTTCTCAAACCCCATTTCCGTTAACCCTGAGAAGGCCACTCAAGTCCACTGTATTGGAGGCATTGAGAAATATCTATATTGCATCTGTTCCTGAACCATAAATGGAGAACCATTCCAGTACCGTGATAATCAACCTTAAACACTACCGGGAATCATCATCTGCTCATGCGGAAAGATTTATTGAAGGATTTGTTGGCATGGATCGATCCTCTGGTGTAAGGATTATCTTCGCCCTGAATCCCATTGATCTCAGGCTTGCATCTTCATTTCCTGAATTTGAGTTCTACAGCCAGCATGCTGATCCGGTAGAATACGGCGCCCATACAGGTCAGTTTTCGCCTCAATCCCTTCTTGATCTTGGCATCACAGGCACGTTGCTGAATCACTCGGAAAAAAGGATATCCGAAGACGCTCTGAAAAGGACAGTGGATATTTCAAGAAGGTGCGGGCTCAACACAGTTGTCTGCTGTGAAAATGCAACAGAAGCTTCCAGATTTGCTGCCCTGAAACCTGATCGTATTGCTTATGAGCCGCCAGAACTCATAGGAGGCAGGGTTTCAGTCACCACATCCAGGCCGGAAATAATTTCAGAGGTGGTAAACATATGCAACAGATCGGGCATTGAAGCCATTGTAGGCGCTGGAGTGAAAACTCCAAGCGATTACAGGATGAGCCTGAAGCTTGGTGCGAGGGGAGTTTTAATTGCTTCGGGAATAATTCTTGCCAATGATCCTGCCAAGACGTTAAGTTCATTAATTGAGAATCCATAAGGTTGAGTATTCATGCCAAAGCCTAAGGAAACAACTCCATTATTCGAGGAGCCTGAATTTGATGAAGTGGAGTATGTAAGATCGGAAAGGAACAGATCTGTCATTGTGATGTTCATTTTCCTAATAGGTGGCCTCGCAGGTCTCCTTGCAGGGTTTTTACAGCTTCAGGGCTACACGTATCTGTCGGTACTTCTCTTTTTTGTTCTAGCCATATTTCTCAGCAAAATCCTTACCACAATAGGTTTTAAACTTCCCCAGAGAACATCTCACAAGGCCATAAATTACCTGATATTCTTCGCCGTTTTCCTGCTTTTCTGGATAATCTTCCTGAACCCGCCTGTCCACACAGTATCTTCCCCTCAGGTGGTGAGCGTGCAGGCCCTGTACAGCGGCCATTATGTGGCAATCTCCTCAACATCAGACGTGTATTCTATAAATACCAGTATTGCAAGTGTCCCGTACATGGTGCATCTTAGCTACAGGTACAACTTTACTGTGACTTCCCTTACATATTCCACAGCAGGTGCTGCATCTTCGACAGTTAAGGATTTCCATCAGGTTGGAAACAATGTCTATTTCAATCAGACTATTGTACCTTCAAACGGCCAGTATGATTTCTATATCCACTGGCAGAGTTCTCAAGTCTCGGTAAACGATCCTGTAGAGTTCGTGTTCAGGCCCACAGCCTCATGAACCGAGTAATGCCGTGGAAAAAAAGTTAAACTTGTGTATGTTGCCCTAAGGAAGCAGGTGTAGTGTAGTCTGGTCTAGCACGAGAGCCTTCCAAGCTTTCGACCCGGGTCCAAATCCCGGCACCTGCATTTTTCAGAAAATATTTTCAGGGGTCCTGGGAAATATTTAACGCCTCGATAACTATCCATAAACATGATAACAATTGATGGGACATCCCTCACCGTTGAAGATGTTTTCAAGGTTGCAAGTAGAAGAGAAAAGGCAGAAATATCTGAAGAGGCATTAAAAAACGTTGAGATTTCCCACAGATCTCTGCTTCATCTGACTGAAGGTGGCAGGAGGATTTATGGGGTTAATACTGGATTTGGGAGCCTTCTTAACGTTGAGATATCTGAGAAAGACATGGGACACCTGCAGTCAAACCTCATAAAGAGCCATTCTTCAGGATTTGGAAAACCAATGTCTGAACCCCACGTGAGGGCAATGATGCTGGTTCGTGCAAACAGCCTTGTGAAGGGGTTTTCCGGAGTCAGGACAGACCTTGTTCTAACTCTTGTTGATCTGTTGAACAACGGCTTTTATCCATATGTTCCAACTTTCGGTTCTGTAGGGGCAAGCGGTGACCTGGCGCCTCTTGCGCACGTAGCCCTCGCAATGATGGGGGAAGGTGAGGTCATTGACGTGGATGGAAAGAGGATACCTTCAGAACAGTTCCTGTCTTCTGTCGGCATTAAACCCTTTAAATTCAGGGAGAAGGAGGGGGTTGCATTCATAAATGGTACCTCGACAATTTCAGGAATTCTTGCATACGAACTCCACAGATCATATCTCACATTCAGGGAATCGCTTCTTTCCTCGGCCCTCAGCTTTGAAGCGCTGAAGGGTACCTCAAAGGCTTTTACACAATGGGCCATTGCAACACGGCCACATCCTGGACAGCAATTTGTTGCCGAAGTCCTGAGAAATCTCATAAGCGGAAGCGAGAATGTGGAGAAATCCAACAGAACTAAGGTTCAGGATCCATATACGCTAAGATGTATTCCGCAGGTCTATGGGGCAGTCCTTGACACTTTGAATTATGTAAGCGAAGTAATCTCACGTGAGATTAATTCTGTAACTGATAACCCGCTGGTCAACGGCGAAGAGTATGTCTCTGTGGGCAATTTTCACGGTGAGCCAGTGGCATTTGCATCTGATTTTCTTGGCATTGCCCTCACAGATCTGGGAAACATGATTGAACGCCGGATTGCCAGGATCACCGACACATCACTTAGCGGGCTTCCGGCATTCCTTGTTGCAGACAGTGGCCTCAACTCAGGATATATGATACCGCAATACACGGCAGCGGCACTCTGCAATAGAAACAAGACTCTGGCAAATCCCTCATCTGCCGACACAATACCCACCTGCGCAAACCAGGAAGATCATGTAAGCATGGGGACAAATGCTGCAACCAAACTCATAGAAATAAACAGCAACCTTGAGGCCATAGTAGCCATTGAATTCCTGCTGGGAGCGCAGGCGCTTGAATTTGTTGAGGATAAAATTTCAAGCAAAGTATCAGCCATAAAGGAAATACTGAGAAAGAAAATACCACCTCTTAAATCTGACAGGCCACCATATCTGGACATAGAGAAGGTTCTGGACATCATGGGTTCAGATGAACTCATAAGGATGGCAGATTCACTAGATGAGTAGGCTGGAACATTCTTATACAAATTAATTTTAACCCATTGATGCCTCAGAAGGATTCTGGAAAAATCGTGGCGAAGAAGGGCTCAACTTTTGCTGAAGCCCTTAAGGCTGCCGGAGTGAAGAATGCCATAGCGGCACTGGTGGACGGTGCTGAATACGATCTGTCCACAGTTGCAAAGCAGGATACCACTTTGGAGCCAATTTTCCCGGACAGCCCACGGGGACTGAAAATTCTGAGACATTCTACAGCACATCTCCTGGCTCATGCCGTAATGGAGCTTTTTCCGGATGCCAGACCCAACGCAGGCCCGCCAACCGATGATGGCTTCTACTACGATATAGACATGAAACCGATCAATCAGGAAGATCTGGAGAGAATTGAGGAAAGAATGCATCAGATTGCATCCAGAAACATAGCGGTCGAAAGGGAGAACTTATCGAGGAAAGAGTTGCTGAAGCTCTTTGCGTGGAATCAGTATAAACTTGATAAAATCATGGAAAATGTGCCTGAGGGTGAATCCTCAACCGTCTACAGACAGGGAGACTTTGTGGATTTCTGCAGAGGCCCTCACGTGCCCTCAACAGGATATTTGAAGGCATTCAGGCTTCTGTCAATCGCAAGCACGCATTATAAGGCAGATGAAAACCGCCCCATGCTTGTAAGAATATATGGAACCTCCTTCCCTGATGAAAAGTCACTTAAGGAATTTCTTAAGAATCGTGAGGAAGCATTGAAGAGAGATCACAGAAAGATAGCGCAGGAAATGGATCTTCTGGTATTCAATTCTGAAAGGGCCCCTGGATTCCCATTTTACACGCCAAACGGGATGATCATCAGGCAGGAACTCATGAATTTCATGGCAAGGTTGAACAGGCAGTATGGCTGGGAGGAAGTTTCCACCCCCCACATATATCGTGACGTCATATGGAAACAGTCCGGCCATTATGCCAAATACAAGCCTAACATGTACCTCTTTACCCTGAGCGACGGGGACAGCTATGGTGTAAAGCCCATGAACTGCCCGGGACACATAACAATATTTGAGAGGACGCCCAAGAGCTACAAGGAACTCCCTGTGAAATACTGCGAGCCTGGAACAGTTTACAGGTATGAGAAGTCGGGCGAAGTGGGCGGCCTGACGAGGCCAAGGATGTTCACGATAGATGATGGCCACGGCTTCATGCGCTTCGATCAGATCGTTGGAGAGGTCAGGTCAATTATGGAGATGGTGAAGGCCACATTCTCAGGCATACTTGGCCATGTTGACATGACCTTCGATCTCAGCGAGATTGATAAAAACAGCCCGGAAAACTACCTTATAACATACCACTGCAACAGGTGCGGTACAGACGTTGAGGCCCGGAAAGCCGCCATGGAGGAAGAACTTGTCTGCCCCAGCTGTGGTTCCACAGACCTTTCACCTGATTTCAGCACATGGGACACAGCCACGGGACAGCTGAGGCAGGCACTTGACGAAGCCGGTCTGGAATATGCGGAGAATCCGGGAGAAGCAGCTTTCTATGGGCCAAAGATAGATGTCCATGTAAAGGATGCGCTTGGAAGGATGTGGCAGCTTTCAACCATACAGGTGGACTTCTTTATGCCGACTAATTTTGGGCTTTACTATATAAACAGTGAAAGTAAGCATGACAGGATCGTGATGATACACAGGGCCATATTCGGTTCCTATGAAAGATTCATGGCAATTCTCATAGAGCATTTTGCAGGGAAATTCCCCACGTGGCTTTCACCACTCCAGGCTTACATTGTGCCGGTAAGCGAGAAGTTCAATGACTACGCCATTGAGGTGGAGAAGTTTCTGAAGGGAAGTGGAATCAGGGCACGCGCTGACACTGGCACTGAGACTATGAATAAGAAAATAAAAATCATAAGGCAGATGAGGCCTTCCTACATTCTTGTTGTTGGGGAGAGAGAAGAGCAGGGAAAATCGGTTTCAGTGAGAAACCGGAAGGACAAAACCTCCGTCATTTCTCTTGAGGAGTTTCAGAAGAAGCTGCTGAAGGAAATTGAAGAATGCAGGGTTGAACAGACCCTTTGATTATTTCTTTACATAGCAGAGGGCAAATCTATCCCCATCAAAGAAAATATCCCTGGTCGGATGGGCATTCCTGTAATCCTCCATGTAGCGCATGACCTGATGCAGTGTCAGCTTTGAATCCTTTCCAAAACGCTGTACAACAACCGTTTTTGCCAATGGCTTGTCATATTCTAGGCCATTAAAATTATTTTGTTTGAGCACAAATTGAAATTTCAGGCGCACGTCTTATTCAAAAAAATAGGAAATGATACTGGAATATGCCTTCACTGAGCAGGTGCGCTGCCTGTTTCCTGAACAGGCGTCGGAGGTGACCTCTTCAGTTTCCTGATCTCATCAAGCAGTACCGGTACGGCTTTGTAGAGGTCTTCGGTTATCACATAATCAGAGTATTTAGTTATCTCCGCATTCGGATCTGTGTTGATGGACACTATTGTTTCGCTGTTCTTCATTCCCATTATGTGCTGTATTTTTCCCGATATGCCAACAGCCAGGTACAGTCTTGGCCTCACTGTCTGCCCTGTCTGACCCACCTGATGATCACGGGTGATCCAGCCCATATCAACCGCTGGCCTGGTAGCGCCCACAACTCCATCGAGCTCAGTTGCAAGATCTCCTATCAGTGAGAAACCCTGTGGTTTGCCCAGGCCCATGCCTCCTGATACTACAACTTTTGCTGCTGTGAGGTCCACAACTTCCTTTTTCCTGAATTCCAGAACTTCCTTCCTGAGCATGGACTTATCTACGGTGACTTCCTTTATGCGTATCTCTCCCTTGTGTGATTTGATCTTTTCCGGTACAGGGAATATGCCGGGTCTTGCCGTGGCCATTTGCGGTCTGTGCCTCTTGCACAGTATCTCAGCAAGCATGCTCTCCCCGTAGGTTGGACGGTTAGCACTAAGTATCCTGGTGTCCTGTTCTATGTCAAGTTCCGTGCAATCTGCGGTAACTCCAGCCTGACAGCTAACCGCGATACGCGATGCAAGGTCCCGCCCGTTCCTGGTGGCCGGTATAAGGAATATATTGGGTTTTTCCTCCCTGACAAAATCGGCTATTATGTGTGAATATGGTAAGGTTCTGTACGTGCTCAGGATGGGGGACTCTGCGCCCAGGACAATATCACAACCATATGAAACAGCCTCCTTCGCCTGATCCTTTATGTCTCCGCCAAGCAGGATGCATACAAGCTTTTCATTCACCTTTTCCGCCATTCGCTTGCCAACACCTATCATTTCAAGAGCAGGCCTCATGAGCTGATCTTCCCTGGTTTCTAGAAATACAAACACGTTCTTGTATTCATTCGGGTCTGAAGCGGGTGCTGCAAATTTTATGCCAGCCATTTTACTCACTCTCCAGCTTGATGGCACCTTTCTGATAGAGTTCTTTCACCAGATCAGGTATCCCGGCAAGATCCACTTTTTTGGCAGCCCTCTCTCTTTCCTTTATGGGCCTCATTTTCCTGACAATTGTAGGTGAACCGCGGACTCCTACCCACTCCGGCTGAAGTCCCACCTTTTCATGATCCCAGCTTTCAAATCCCTGTTTCATAGCATCAATCTTCCTCCTCAGGGTCTGCCTGCGAGGCACATTGGAGTTCAGAAGGACAGTGATGAGAACAGGAGTAGGCACTCTCACCACTTCTGTGCCGTCTTCAAGTTCCCTCTCTGCTGTGATGTAGCCATCCTTGAAATCAACCTTGCTGGCATATGTAATCTGATCAATATCCAGGAATTCCGCTACTCCGGGACCAACATGTCCTGTACTGGAATCTGAAGTTTCCTCCCCGGCGAATATTATATCGAACTTCCCGAATGTCTTTATTGTCGCTGCAAGTGTGAGGCCTGTTGGATAAGTATCTGCTCCCCCGAAGAACCGATCCGATGCAAGTATTGCACGATCTGCACCCCTGGCCAGACATTCAATCATTGTGGTTTCTGCCTGTGGAGGTCCCATGGAAATTACTGTAACATGTGCATCGACCTTGTCTTTTATCTGAAGTGCTGCTTCAAGCGCATTTTCATCCGCCCTGTTTGTAACATTTCTTGTCAGGCTTCTGTTAAGATTCATGGTAACGGGATCAATGACTACCTCCTGGCTGTCGGGAACCTGTTTCACCAGTACTATTATTTCCAGTGCCAATATGATCACCCGAATTTGTACTTTATTCCGTGGCTATCCTTCGGATTTGTCCACATAACACTTCCGTGTGCGCATGCAACATCACACGTGCCGCACTCCACACAGTCCTCATACTTGAAGTTTATTCGCCCTTCAATGAGCGTATAGCATTTTGCCGGGCAGGCAAAGGTGCAGAAGTGATCGGGGCAAGTCTCGCAAATCTTCGGGTTTATTGTGATGTGTTCGTATTCCGGATCTGTCTTGTAGTTCAGTAGGGCAAGCTTTTCTTCTATCTCCATTTACATCCTCCTCATAAGTCTGTATCCCTGAAGCATCAGGTCTTTGCTGTTCATCCCTGATGACTTCAGGCTCTTCATCATTATCTGGCTAAGGTGCTTCTTAGGATTTCCTGTTTCATAAAGCATTGAATACAGGGAAGATTCCAAAAGTGCTGGTATGGCTCTGTGAACCATGGGGCTCCACACCACATTGTTTATGCCCTGGAAATTCTTCTTATCCAGAACTGCTGGAGAATTATCCAATTTTTTCTGGTATCTGGACAGGGATTCAGCACTGAAATCATTATCCTTCTTAGCTTCAATAGCAGCTTCTCCTGCAAGAATGCCTGAACTTATTGCGTAGTTCATCCCCTGCAGAATCATTCCATTGCTGAAAGAAAATCCAGCTGTATCACCCACTAACATGTATCCATTTCCATATGCCCTTGGCATGTCTTCATATCCTCCCTCATAAACGAAATGAGCGCTGTACTCCTGCAACTGCCCGCCCTCCACAAGACCTGAAATAAATGGGTGCTGGGCAAATTTCTCCATTATGTCAAAGGAGTGCGTATTCCCGTTCTTCCTGAGGGTTTCCATGTTTATTACAACACCCATTGATACTGTGTCTTTGTTTGTGTAAAGGAAACCTCCGGCGTAAACGCCTCCCTCAAGGAAGCTTAGAACGTATTCACCTGCAAATCCTGCGTTTCCCCTCAGATTAAACCTTTCGTTTATGACATTTTCCCCAAGCTTGTAAACATGCTTTACTCCAATTCCCACGGTCCTGTCATTAGGTTTGCCCACCAGTCCCGCAGCCATTGCCACTCTTGGATTTGCCCCCTCGGCCAGGATCACGCAATCCGCCGTTATGGTCTCTCCCTCGTTGATAATCCCAACAACGCGACCGTCTTTCATGGCAAGGGCGTCAACAGTAACGCCGGTAATAACCATAGCTCCGGACTGCGAAGCTTTCCTGGCCAGGAAACTGTCAAGCCTGGTTCTGAGCACGGAATAACCGGTCTTCTTCTCCTGGAATTTCTTTGTCTTGAAATCTATGGCGATTTCAGAATCGCCTGTAAGAAATGATGTCACTTTCCTTTCAACGTAACGTTCAAGAGGGGCACTCTTCTCCCAATCAGGTATTATGGCAGCAAGATCATTGCCCCAGAGTATACCGCCTGAGACATTCTTGCTTCCCACAGGGTCCCCTCTTTCAACAAGCAATACATTGAGACCCTGGGATGCCATTTTTATGGCGGCAGATGAACCGGCCGGACCTGCCCCAACAACAATAACGTCGAATTCACTCATTAATACAGAATTAAAGATCGATTAATAATGCTTTTCCAATATCAAATGATCCATATACATTTTTCTACACACAACGTCGATTTTCGTCTTCGACAGCCATCCTTGCTAGCCCAACTGTAATATTTCTGGTTGCTTTCTGCCGTTACATGATTACGTTAGAGAAGCTGCATGACGCTCTTTACTCCACATACGGAACAACGGGATGGTGGCCAGCAGATTCACCTGACGAGGTGATAGCTGGAACCATACTCACTCAGAACACATCCTGGACCAACGTGGAGAAAGCAATCCAGGCACTGAAGGCAAATGGTCCAGTAACTCTTCAATCCATATGCTCAATGCCATTAGAACTGCTGGAGGCGAAAATAAGAAGTTCAGGATTCTACCGCCAGAAAGCTGCAAGGCTTAAGGATCTTTCCTGTGCAATTCTTAGAAATTACGGATCTGTTGAAAGCATGGCCATGCACCATCAGGATGAGGTTTCTGATTTTCTCAAAAATATCAAGGGAGTCGGGCAGGAAACCCTTGATTCTATCCTTCTCTACGCACTTGGTAAACCGGTATTTGTTGTTGATAAGTATACTGCCAGGATCTTTCAGCGGACAGGACTTATGGATAAACCTGATCTGAGAAGCATAAAAAATGAAGTCCATTCCCTTCTGGATAAAAATACCGATGCCCTGAAAAATTTCCACGGTATGATAGTATACCTGGGCAAGGATTACTGCCGAACAAAACCTCTTTGCGGAAATTGCCCTGTAAATAACCTATGTGCCTATGCAACAAACAGCGGAAGGCACTCAGATTAGTGAGATTATGTTTCCGTATCCAATAAGGCGCCATCTGTTGCTTATGCGCCTCCCTATTGCTATGCGCTCCCCCTCATAAGCAGCAACGGGATATTTCAGAGAAATCTCAATTTTAGAATCCCTTGCAGTTGTGACCACACCAACAGTATTCGCCGTGCCAACTGTGAGCATCAGGTTTTCCTTCGACCTTATTGGATCAACTTTCTGCTCTTCCTGAAAGCCCACAACCCGTTTGAGGAGATTGGAATCCACAAGCATGCCCGACACAGTTGGTGGGACATTCCCTCTTTTTCCAACAACCCTGCCGGTAAATGAATCCCCCTTGGTGAGATATGGATCCAGTTCAGTCCCTACAGCTGCGAGTCCCCCTGGCCTTATGGATTCGTAGCTATTTTTTCCAGCCATAAGGGTTGTAATGGTTGTAATGACGTTTTCCCAGGTCTGTTTTCCACCCCGGCTCATCTGGAGGCCTGGAACTATTTCAATTTCATCACCAACCGAGAGCATTCCCTGTACAAGCGAACCACCAAGCACCCCACCCTTTAGTTTCTGTGGTGGGGTGCCCGGCTTATTTACGTCAAATGATCGCGCCACATACATCCTGGGGGCATCTTTTTCTGAAAACTTAGGATCTGGAATATAATCAATGATTGCCTTTAACAGTACATCTATGTTTGAATTATGATATGCACTGACTGGAATCACTGGAGAATTCTCAGCTACGCTCCCCTTAAGGAACTGCTTGATCTCCCTGTAGCTTTCTTCAGCCCTTTCCCTGGTTACGAGATCTATTTTGTTCTGCGCAACAATGATGTTTTTTATGCCCATGATATCGAGGGCTATGAGATGCTCCCTGGTCTGTGGCTGTGGGCACTTTTCGTTTGCTGCAATGACAAGAAGAGCGCCATTCATTATGGATGAACCCGATAGCATTGTTGCCATGAGGGTTTCATGCCCTGGAGCATCAACAAATGAAATCACCTTCACGAGCTTCGCATCAGGGCAGGATTCGTCCCTTGAGTAAAATATCTCGCCGTTCTGGCCGGTACACGAATAGACCGGTGTTTCAGCGTAACCAAGCTTGATTGATATTCCCCTTTTTATTTCCTCTGAATGAATGTCCGTCTTTGTCCCGGTTAACGCCTTGGTAAGAGTGCTCTTTCCGTGATCTACGTGTCCCACCATGCCAATATTGACAGATGGCTGTGGAAGCTTTTCCATCTTACTCCTTCTTCTCTGTTTCCTGTTCGAGAGGGTTTGGCCCGTACTGAACAATCTTCAGATTGAGCTGGGCAACATCCGGCCCTATTATTGCTCCCCTGTAGGTTACTCTCTTCCTGTATCCTATCTTTGACCTCTTTCCAAGCGCGTATGTCCTGAGAATCCTTTTCTTTCCGCTTATCTGAAGGTCCGGTCTCATTGGGAAACCGTCATTTGTGCTGCCGCCAGTGATTTTAAGCTTATAACCTGGTAGCTCAAAAAAGACGCCATCTACCTCATCCCCAATTTTCCTGCCTGTGAGTGAGTTCAGATTCTCTGGACTTACTTCCCTCTTATACGTCTTTCCGTTCTTTGAATCAGCTATTATTGCAACTGAATTTGCCATACATTACCCCTTATGAATTCTTGAAGACCTTTCGGCCCTTTAAGGTTCTACTTTATGATAAACTCATTTATA
>JAJZAW010000024.1 GCA_021799185.1 Thermoplasmata archaeon | reverse complement strand
TTATACTGTATGAGCTTGCCGCCTTCAATTTGAAGATCAACACAGTCGGCCGTAAGCCCAAGCCCAAGTTTTGCTGCAATAACAGAAGCTATATCTCTACCGTCAGAATTGGAGGGGAAGACAATGTAGACCGGTTCATACTGCCCTATAAAATCAAGTAAAGAGCCAGCCAGGGACATATAATCCCTTGAATTCACATAATAGAGATCATGGCAGGCGATTCCCCTCAGTTCACCGGGAGGCGTGTTTCCAATCATGGCAACATTCATTGGATGCTGCAGTGCCATCTGTGAGATGCGCGATGCAATCTCCATGGCTGTCTGAGGGTCCCCCACCGCAACTCCCAGTATCAGTGGATTGCCCTCTTTATATGGAGGCATATGAAATTCCCTGTCCGGATTCCCGGATGCTGATCTTGCCTTTTCCATGAATTCCATGATTTTCCCGTAAACTCCTTCCTCGAACTCAAGCATTTCAACCTTTCTGGAGCTTTCCATGGACCTCGTGCCTGCCACCACGGTCGGGCTGAATTCCCTGCCGTCAATGTCCAGATCAAGCCAGGCCGAATCAACCTTAACAATCTTGCTGCTCATGTCAGGAACTTCCGGCTTTACAGCCCTTGCCCGGTTAATTTTCTCGCTCACGGACAGAACTGCCGGGATCCTTATCCTGTACCTTTCAATTCCACTCTCGCGATCCTGATCCACAGTAAGCGTGTTACCTGTTGCATCAACATCGATTTTTGACACGGACGACCGGAAGCCATATCCAAGCATAGCGGCCACTTCAGGCGGCACCTGCGAGGTCTCTCCATCAAGTGAATATCTGCCTGCAAGTATTATATCGGGCCTTATCTTTTCAGCAAATGTGGCAAGTATCCTGGATGTTGCCAGCGTGTCTGAGCCTCCGAATTTCCTGTCTGTTATGAGATAGGCTTCGTCTGCGCCCATCCTCAGGGATTCGTTTAGTATATCTGCAGCCTGGGGCGGGCCCATGCTTGCAACAACAGTATGGAAGCCGTGTTTCTCCTTCATTCGGATTGCCTCTTCAACAGCCTTTCTGTCGAATGAGTTCATTGAAAGGGGGACATTTTCCCTGATAATCCTGTTTGTGGATGGATCATACCTGATGCTGTTCACATCCGGAATCTGTTTTGCAAAGACGAGAACTTTCATGGCATAAAATTCGCTTGCACTATAAATATGATTTGTGTTTCGTGTGGGCAATGCTGGCTTACCTGAGAACGGCCCGGCAAGGAGCGCCATCGGTGTCTATCTTGATTGGCAGGCACATGAGATCATACCTGCCAGGTTTCACGCCCTTCAGCATAAGCCCCTCTATTATTGCTATGCCATTCTCCAGAAGTATTCTGTGCACCTTCATTCCCTTGGTGCCGAACTGCTCAATGGACAGATAATCTATTCCCACCGTTTCTACTCCAAGCTCTACCAGCCTTTTTCCTGCACTCTCAGAGATGTAGCAGAAATCTTCGTGAAAACTGTCATAGAGCCCTGAATTTTTGGTCTTGAACAGAACTCTTTTCTCCACGGTTCCGGGAATGTCATCTGCATTTATTGAGCTCCCGTTCACTTCCACAACCGTCGCAGGCCCGTTAAGGTGCTCGAGCGGTATGGTTGACATGGTTCCTCCCTCTGGCAGCGCATGGAAAGGCGCATCTATGTGTGTACCGGAATGTGTTTCCATGATAACCCTTGTGATGTGCACGCCATTTTTCTCATGCGTCATATAGTCGTAGTGCTCATACCTTGCATCTCCAGGATATGTGATCAGATTCCAGTCCAGCGGTAATGATATGTCGATCATGAATCACTATTGGCGCTTTTTATAAGACCTTACCGCCCTCTTAGTCCCATGGCCGCAAACAGGGCAGGTGTCAACATGCTGCTGGAATATTCTTCCGCATCCCGTGCAGCGGTACTGCCATCTTATATCCCTGTCAATTGGCTTCAGGTCTGCTCCCATAAACTCCAGGCCGAGCCTGCTGGCTACATTCTGCATTGCATAGTCGTCCGTGACAAGAATGCCTGACAGGTCAAGGGCCAGTGCGATGACATCGATGTCCGTGATGCTCAGCTCCTGGAGATCGCCGGTTGCCCTTGCAGCGTCCCTTACGGCATCCAGGCTTTTTTCCCCTGGAACATGAATTTCCATAATTTCTTTGCTGAAGCCGGTATATCTGGCAATCTTACCCAGCTTTATCTCATCCAGCACAGACGGAGTTGTTGCAACATTACTCACCATCAGGCTAACTCTGCGTGACAATATTGCAGAAGTGTCAAGGATAAGCTTCTTTTCACGCATTGTTTCATTCATTTCTGTCCGTGATCCCTTATTCCTATCCAGAATATGAAGGGCGCGAAAATTTGCAATGCCATGCTGATCAGTGCTTTCTCCTTATAAGAGATACTCCACTAACCAGAAGCACGATCCCGAAGAAAAGCAAAACAAGATAGAGCACCTCGGTCTGGAAGAATGATTTCGGAGCCTGGTAGGTGATTATAACCGTTTGATTGCTTCCGGAAATGTTTACATAGCCTGAGGATGGGCCGTAGGGGATAGCACTGCCCCTTACATCATATCTGTACGTCCCGTTTGGAACCTCAAAAATTATGGTCTGGCCTGTGGTCATGTTTGTCAGCCCGTGGAAAGAGATGCCCCACAGGGTTCCCGATGTGAGCCCGGTTTCCCTGAATGTCACAAAGTAGCCATAGCTGTAGCTCACATACACGGTTTGATTCTGCCCATTGGTATTCAGGGATATGACGGATATGTTTGGGGCATCATAACCGGACGGGTACAGATAGAATGTGTACTGGCCCCCATAGAGATAGAAAGTTATGTTGTCCGTTGTTCCACTCATTGTAAGGTTCGAAGTGCTGTTCTGTGCCATGACCCTCCATTCCTGATTGACGGGGAGCCCCTGCTCAATGAACGAAACGTTAAACCGCCCGTGCCTGAACACCATGGAGATGCTGAGATTGTGGCCGTTTACTGTGAAGTTCCCGGACTGGCCATAATAGTTTGGATCAACAGGTTTCCCGGAATAGTTATATGACCCGTTGGGAAAATAGAGGGAAGCATTGTAGCCGGAATACTGCCGGCTGTAATTCCAGACGTTCAGGTTCCATGTGTCATTAGCCGGCAGTCCTGTCTGGGTAAAATTTACAGGATATCCATATTTGAAAATAATATTAACTGTGACATTTCTGCCTGAGACATTTATAAAGGACTGGGGAGGCACTCCCACCATGCTGCCAACATGAGGTATTTCATACTGGAATGTCCCGTTCGGCAGGCTCAGGTTAACATACCTGCTGTCAGTTCCAGAGGAAAATGATCTCCCCACGATATTTACAGACCATTGTGTGTTTGCCTTAAGCCCGGTTTCCATGAACGATATGTTGTATCTCTTTATGTTGCTGTCCTGGATGAAATTGTATGCATTTATTGACCCCATGCCGGTTACAAGATTGTAGCCCGGTGTGACGCTATAAACGCTGTTTCTGCCATATGAAACGTTGAAGAACGGCAATCTGGAAAGTGAGGATGCCTTAAAGGCAGGACCATACTGCTGGGTACCGAGCTTGTAGATCAGCGGGTCCATGAAACCCAGAGGGCTCTCTGCACTGGCGTTGAGATATGCATCCATAGTTGCTATGATTCCTGCCTCGACTGGAGACGAAACGCTGGTTCCTGAAACAACGAAGAGGCCACTTACCGTTGTGTTTGAATAGTATATGAGAGTGTTATTGGCAAGGGCTGCTATATCAGGAACTCCCCGCCCTTTCCCCTGCAGAACTGCATTTGCAGATGAATTGATCTGCCATGAAGGTTCGCTGTAAACTGAACTTATTCCTCCTGTTGACCCTACCGTATTACCTGGAGATGGCATGTACCATGCTCCCTGTTCCACTATTTTTAGGGTTGAGGCGTTAAGTGATACGTTTGTGCCGCCTACTGCAGTTACCCCGAATGTATTGTATGCAATGGAGGATGGAAACTGGACCATGTCAGGAGGGCCGGCATACTTTGGGCTGCTTGTATTGTCAGCAGAATCTCCGCTGCTTGCCAGAACAGTGATCCCGCGTGCCGCTGCTTCCTGCAGGTAAGTGTTCCACGTTGAATCTGTTCCATCCGATCCTCCCCATGAATTGGAAATTACCGTCATGTTCTGGAAATTGAGTGCTGTTGCAAAGGCCTCAGTAAGATCAACTGTGTTTGCCTGAGGGCCGTAAATGTTGTATATCTGAGCCCCCGGAGCCAGGCTCCCAACCATCTCCAGATCAAGGGTATTCTCTATTGTTGATCCTGAAGTGTCCTTCGCCGCCGAAACCCCGGGTGCAGGGGCGCCAAGTATTGGTACACCGGTCACAGTTGGGAAGGGCTGGGAATATGTTCCATTGGGGTACTGCGGGTAGGAATACTGAAAATATTTGGTTATGTCCGACGGATTGTAGGGGGCTGTAGGAACGACTTTACCTTTGCTGTTTGTATAGTTTCCGGCCCAGAGAAGTGTTGCTATAACTTCGCCCCTGTCATAATGGTTACCAAACAACTGGGTCTCGTTGTAAGCAACCTGCATGTATGTACCGTAAAGTGCTTCAGCACCGTTTGGCAGATAGCCCACCTTGGGATAGCCGCCGTTGACATTTGCTCTTGCAGCTTCAAACTGTTTCAGTTCACCTTCCACATTAAGGCTGAAGGATAGCTGCGGCATTGTTCCAAGGCCTACTATGTCATAAACCTGCGAAGAAAGCCAGGTTGGAAGTTCTGGATTAGAAGATGGGCCAAAGACCACGGTACCATTCTCAGATGCGCTGGTCAAGCTGGTATGGAAAGCGTTCATTATGGCCTGGCTATTCCCTGACATTGCAATGGTATTCCTGCCCTGAAATGTTGTTATGTTCACCATTCCGGCGCCCCTGAAATATGCCAAAGCTTTTTCGTATAACCCAGCGGAAGGTGAAAAATTGGCGTAAAACTGGCTAGCGGTCATGTAGTGGTGGTACTCAGGGCTGGAAGGGTCGGAAATATTGTACAGCAGTGATTGCAGCCTGCTCTCGTTGCTGTAATTCAGTATCACCACTATCTGCTCATTCCCAGCGTACGTCGATGTTCCGTTTATAACTTTGCCGAGAAATGGAGCATCGGCAATCACCTGGAGGGAAGCTGGAATGTGTGAAGCCTCAGCTACAGCTGACTCGTTAATGATATCATGCTGCTGAAAAGCCGAATTAACCATAATAAAAGCCATGGCAATAGCCAGTACTGCTACTGCCATCCTGGTTGATCCGCCCCCACTCATGAGCATGGTTAGGGAACGATATAGAAAAACTTTTCAGATATTTTCTTTAAAACTGATTATTTCTTCGCTATCTGCTCCTCTATGAGAATCCGCTTTAGGATTCTTCCGCTTATGCTCTTCGGCAGAGAATCCCTGACATAGAACTCAGCAGGGACTTTCTCTTTTGAAAGCCTGCTTTCACAGGCTTCTCTCAGGCCATCAACGGATACCTCCTTTCCCTTGGCGGGAGCCACCACAGCAACTATTTTCTGTTCCCCATTTCCCGTGTCCAGGCCTATAACCGCAGCCTCAGAAACCCCTTCCACCTGGGAGAGGAATTTTTCTATCTCTGCGGGGCTCACGATCACATCCTTTGAAATAAGGAATTCCCGGTGATAATCGGTCACATAAAGGTACCCATCCTCATCTATCTTTGCCAGATCGCCGGTCTTAAGCATATCCCCGGAGAAGTTGCCCTCAGTGCCTTCTGCCGGAAAATATCCTCTTGTTATCTGGTTTCCGCCCAGAAGGAGAAGCCCGACCTTTCCGCGCTCCAGCTCTTCTCCTGTGGCTTCGTCAACTATCTTCTGTGTAACTCCCCTGAGGGGCCGCCCGACACTCCCAGGCCTTACCTGATTTCTGTCTGCCGGTTGCATGTGTGTTATTCCTGTCATCTCAGGAACGTCATAGTAGTCCTGCACAGGAACTTTAAATTTCTGCTGGAACAGCGATCGGATGTCGTCGTTCATAAGATACGAGGGGCAGAGTGCCCCCTTCAGGCTCCTTGAGCCCTGCAGAGGAACGCCTTCATCCGCCATTGAGTAGATATCGTTTGGCATTCCGCAGACATAATCACAGTCGAAAAGGCTGCAGAGCCTGGCAAGCCTTTCATAGTCATTCCTTTCGTAAGCACATATTACAGTGCCTCCCAGGACGGCAGGAAGCATTATTGATAGCTGGAATCCTGATGGCGAGAAAACCGGGGTTGAAGAGGCTATTCTGAATCTTCTCTTTGGTATCCTGAGGTTTTCCCTCATCCCTGCTATTGAGTTCAGGAGGTTAGAACCGCTGTATGTTATCCCCCTGAGATCGCCATCTATGGACGGGAAAACAAACATTACGGCGGGGTCAGTTTCAAGGTCCACCTGCTCCTCCTCTCCCTTTGGTTCAAATATCATTTCACTGAACCACGCAGTTGGCACTCCTGTTGTTGCAAGCTTTACTGACTTGGCAATCTGACCGGCTGTCACCGATACAGCTTTTTCAAATGGGAGGAACTCCTGCAGCCTTGTAAGTATTATGCCTGATATTCCGCTTTCCTTCTTCACAGTAATATCCGCTGTGTAGACCGCCACAAGCACTCTTATGCCGGTGAAATGTATCACATTTTCCATTTCCCACGTTGTGAGCAGGTGATCCATTGGCACTGCCACTGCGCCGATCTTCATTGCGGCAAAGAATGTCACCATGAACTGTGGAGACAGGGGCAGAGCAATTCCTATCCTGTCTCCCTTCTTAACAGAAAATTTCTTTCTGAGAGTTTCTGCCATGGAATCTGCCATTGACAGGAGGCTATGGTACGTGACATGTTTTCCGTGGTAAATTATTACAGGAAAACTGGTATTCTGGGATTCAGCCTCGTGGAGGATAGAGTAAATTGAACGTATTCCGCCAAGCCAGCTTTCCTCACCGGTTACTGTGCTTTCTACCATTTCTTTGCACCATCAGATGGTAGAATAACACATGGTGACCATAAAATCTTTTCCAATGTCATTTTTGCGGCAATATGAAC
This sequence comes from Thermoplasmata archaeon, assembly GCA_021799185.1. Classification (GTDB taxonomy): domain Archaea; phylum Thermoplasmatota; class Thermoplasmata; order Thermoplasmatales; family Thermoplasmataceae; genus UBA509. The sequence continues at coordinate 10,609 of JAJZAW010000024.1, read as the reverse complement.
ACTTTAGCCCGCATGGAACCCGCGGCACCCTAATGCTGCGATGCCCGATATTCATTCAGCATAAATGCCATGGCTGATTGAATTTCCTCAGGATAAAAATCAGAAGTTGCAGCTATGGAAAATAAATTTATTGTATAACATTGCCCAGGCATCTCCCTAGCCATGGCCCCAGTCCGGTAGCGATGAAAGATGGCATTGCCAATAATGGCCATGGAATCAGGATTTCCTGCTTTATCCCTAGGCATCCTGGAAAGCAGCAGCTTTAAAAGTTCTCAATTTCCCAACTTTTCTATAGATAAACGGCATTTCAACAGTGAAGGAAGATGCAGGGAAAGGTATGGGTCGATGGAAAGATTACGGATTATGATAGTGCAAGTATACCGATACTGACGCACTCTTTGCAGTACGGCACAGGAATATTCGAGGGCATCAGAGCCTATGAAGATTCTGGAAAAGCCTCAATCTTCAGGCTCGGAGACCATATTAGGCGGTTTCTGGATACAGCCCGTGTTTATCGCATGAATTTGGGCTTTTCTGCCCGTGAACTTGCTGATGCTGTCATTGAAGTAGTGAAGGAAAATGATCTGAAAGCATGCTATATCCGCCCCTTCGCATACTATGCCAGTGATGATATCTCACTGTCAACACGGGGAAAAAGGATCAGTGTAGCCGTTGCTGCAGTCCCATTTGGGCAGTATTTTGGAGACAAGTTATCCAGAGGTGTGAAGTGCCGGGTATCCTCATGGAAACGCATCAATTCAGATATCCTTCCTGTTCAGGCAAAGGCTAGTGGAAACTACCTCAATTCAATCATTGCGTCAATGGATGTAGAGGGCACCGATTTCGATGAGGTCATACTTCTCTCCTCCAGGGGCTACGTAGCAGAAGGCCCCGGCGAGAACATATTTCTTGTCAGGGATGGCCGGCTTCTCACACCCGGCATTGAATCTGACATACTTCTTGGCATCACAAGAAGCTCGGTAATTGAAATTGCCAGGGATATGGGCATAGAAACAGAGGAAAGGGAGGTTCACCGGGAAGAACTCTACACTGCCGATGAGGCGTTTTTCTGCGGGACCGCAGCAGAGATCACACCCATTGTAAATGTGGATGGGATTCCCGTAGGGAACGGAAAAACGGGTGCCATCACTTCAAAGCTGCAGAATATTTACTTTGACGCGGTATCCGGCAGGTTGCCGGAATACAGAAAATGGCTGACGCCGGTCAGATGATTCCTGTTTCAGGCAGCTTTGCGTCACCCCTGTAGAGAAGGGCGCATACTATGACAGTTGCCCCTGATTTCCCGGCAACGAGTGAGTGCTTTACCATGACAGGGAAGGAGTGAAAATCTCCTTTCTTCATCTGTTTCTTTCCACCTTCAATATCTGTTTCGATAGTCCCTTCCACAACGTATACCCATTCAAACCTGTCCCTGTGATAATGCATTGGATAAATAGCGCCAGGCTTGAATTTCAGGAATTTAATCATGCCACTGTTCATGGAATTTACTACGCTCTGCAAAATTCCAAGTTTGCCGTCAGAGACCTCTTCCCATTTAATATCTGCCTGAGAGATGCTCTCCATTTCACCACACCATATACTTCAAAGTTAATATAGATTATCAGAGGAAACCTGCTTACTTAGAAGCAATCATGTAAATTCAGCTGCTCTCATCAAGTGGAAGCGATTCTGCGATCCACCTCTGCATTCCGCCTATAACGTTTGCGACGCTAAATCCGTTGTCTGCAAGATACACGGACACCACCTCGCTCCTGTTGCCATGTGCACATATTACGGCGTATTTCCTGTCCTTCTGGAGATCAGCCAGTTTATCTGGAACCTCATTCATGGGTATCTTCAGGCTGTTGCTGATGGTACCCATGTTCCATTCAAATGGCTCCCTGACATCAAGGATTGTGTACTCATCAAGCCTTGAACTGAGGTCTTCAGGTGTTATTTCGTCAACCGATGCTACGGGCAGGCCGGACGATTTCCATTCCTCAAGGCCATCCTGAATGATGTGGGCAACTTTCAGGCCCACCGATGTAAGTTCCTGTGCCCCCCGGGACGCTGTTTCAACATTTGGGGCCACAAGCACAATGTCGGGCGACTGGCCGTTCAGCCAGTTTCTTATTGCCCTGGCCCATGAGTACTGGCTAAATGGGACATTAACGGAACCGGGAATGTGTGATGACATGTAATCACTGCCGCTCCTCGAATCTATTATGAGCATCTTTCCTTCGCTTGATTTTTCAAGAATTTCACTAAATTCCATTTGCTGTCCACTGATGATATTTTTTGGAATAATAACTTTGCTGAACAGATCTGGTATGACTATAAGCCCAACAGCTCACTTATATAAGAATTCAGATTGCTTAAAACGTTTCATGATTTTGCTTCACTCGATAAATCATCATTACAGTGATCAATATTATATTCCTTAAATGAATGCGAAGCCGACAAATGTTCCACAATGATAGAGAAATAAAGCAGCTTGGTCCGCAGCTTGGCGTGAGCTTATGGCTTCTTGCGGCCGTTTTCTTCACAGTACTGTCATTTGTCATACTTCACGTCAGCAACACATGGAACCTGTTCACCATATATGCAACCCTCTCCTGGTCTTTCGGCCTCCCAATTATTCTGATGAGCTTCATAGGGGCGCTCAGGAGCAGAAGCTTCAGAATGTCTGATTTCAAGGGGAAGATATCCAACCTTGTGATCTTCGAGATACCCACCATCGCCAATGAGGATGTTATCCCGGCGCTTTCCAGAGTGGTGGATTCAATCATAAAATTTGCTCCCAGAAACCTGGAAAACTGGCGCATTGACCTGGTGACCGAGGAATGGTCTGAGGCAAGAGGCGCAATTGCGGATAAATATGGATCGGTGCCGAATTTCAACATGGTTGTTGTTCCAAAGGGATACCAGACAGGAAGCCGATCGCTGAACAAATCAAGGGCGCTGCAATATGCAACTGAATACCATATTGCAAGAGGAGAAAACAGCGATTCCATATGGATATTCCACCTTGATGATGATGCGTCCATAGGTGAAGATACTGTTGCTGCTATTGCCGAACACATAAAGTTCAAGGGGCATGAATACTACATTGCCCAGGGCGTACTGGCTTTTCCGCATCATCTGTCAAAATCAATAATAGCAAAGTTCGCAGATTCCATGAGGCCTACGGATGACCTGACCAGGTTCTATTTCTTCACGGCCCTTCTCAAGACTCCTCTTGTGGGGCTCCACGGGGAGAATCTCCTTGTCAGATCGGATGTTGAGAGCAACATTGGATGGGACAGTGGAAATCGCCCTATTTCTGACGATAGCTGCTTTGGCCTCCGCTTTTCGGAGAAGTATCCCGGCAGGTCATCCTTCCTCCCGGCTTTCACCTACGGTGCATCGCCTTCAAACGTCAGGGATATGCTGAAACAGAGAAGAAGATGGCTGGTAGATCTGACAAATCTAGGAGTTTACGGGCCGCTTCCCTGGAAATACAGGCTTCTCCTGATTTACTCTGTAATATTCTGGAGCAGCATGGCGACACAGAACATAATGCTGGTCATACTTCTTCTTGAAGGGTTCCATCTCATTGCCTTTGAACTTATAACCCCGCCAATGGCAGTGATGTGGGCATTCACCTTCAGCTTCTGGATATGGTTCTACTGGAATGGGCTGCAGATAAACAGTTCTGTTTCAGAAGAGAAGATGCCATTCTGGAAGAAGGCTGTCATCATGGTTCCCCTGTTCTTCCTGGTCATTGGACCGCTGGAAGCTCTTGGGGGAGTTATGGGAATATATGCCTTCCTCAGAAACGAAAGAAAATTCGAAGTCATAAAGAAGCCAACGTAGAATCATTTATTATTCCAAAGGCAGTCAACCATTTTCACTGCCCTGGGGCAATCCATCTGCCCTGATGCCGTTGGGTCTCCAAGATGACAGTAGATAAGTTCAGAACCCAGCAGGGAAAAAGCGATCCGGCTTTCCGGGTTGCCGCCCATTTCCATTACGGAAAGGTTTGTGAATTCTTCCAGAAGGTTCACCATTCTGGATCTAACGCCCGGAAAAGGCACGTACGCAATCTTTACATGTTTAGCTGATTCGCCGGCCTTTCTTGCTAGATCTGAAAGCATGGGTTCATCCGGGATTTCACGGAAAAAGTGCATTGATGCAATGAATGGCCTTATGCCGGCCAGCATGCAGGCAGAAAGCTCTGCGTCAATAAGAAAGCCTTTCTCAGCAGCTTCGGACAGGAATGCGACCCTGATGTCCTCTGGAAACTGGTTTATTCCGCCCTCATCCACTGACCTGACGGTGAGTATGCACTTGTCTGCGAAAGGATTCAGCATCTCTATGATTTTACTGCTCAATAGCGGAAGGTAATCCAGCCTTAATTCCACAAGATCGCAATGCCTCGCTTTGTCGCTGATTTTCTTCTGAAGAGCATCAAGGCTACGTACCGGAATTGAGCCAACAACAATCGGCCTTCTCACTGCATTAATTTTACATCGCCCCCAATTTTTATCAAATCCCTGAAGAATTCCGGGTTGCTTTTAGACACACATTCCGCATCCATGATCTTTCCTCCGGAATGCAGTGAGAGCACCGCAGCAAGCATTGCGATTCGATGATCTCCTCCTGAATCCAGCACAGGATTCTCAATGGATGGCTGGCCATCAATTGTCATGCTGCCGTTCACACTGGCATTTACTCCGAAGGCAGAAAGTGTTTCAGTAATTGTACGTATGCGGTTGCTCTCCTTGAATTTCAGTCCAGCAATCCCGGATATTGCGGTTTTGCCCTGCAGGAACGGCGCAAATGCAGCCAGTGATACAGCCATATCAGGTGACTGGCTGATGTCCAGATTAATGCCTCTCCCCTGCCGGGATGATCCAGCCTTCCATGTTCCCAGTGTGAAGCTGCTTTCCACTCCGCAGTCCTCGAGCACTCTTACTAAGCTGTGGTCCCCCCACCATTTCTCCTGTTCTGGAAGCCCGCTAATACTTACATGTCCACCAGTTGCATAGGCAGCCGCCGCGTAAAATGAGGACAGGAGATAGTCTCCAGGTACATTTCCGGAATATGCTCCCATGTTGCTGCTGCCAATCCTGATGACATTGCCCGAGAAGGAAATGTCTGCACCAAGGGAAGCCAGAATGCTGCATGTCAGATCTATGTAATGCCTTGAAACAATGGGAGGCATGATATCAATTCTGCCGCCGCCATTCATGAGAAGGGCGTAAATCAATCCCGATATGGACTGGCTGCTTTCACTTCCCGCAATGGTGACATGATCCATGGTAGCCCTTCCAGACATGCGGAGCGGAATGGAATCTGACGAAAATTTGATACCTGCACTTGAAAGCGCCCTGATCTCCTCTGCCACTGGCCTTGCCCTCAGTGATTCGTCCCCATCTATTGCAAACTCGCCCCCAATGTAGCCGAGGATTGGCAAAGCCATTCTGAGTGCAGTTCCGGAGCCGCCAAAATACAGATCAGATTTGTGATTCAGCTCCCTTCCCTTGCGGATGAAACTTTCTCCCCTCCTAACAATCCCCAGTTTCTGGACAAGTTCAGCTGCAACCTTCACATCTGAGGAATCGGGCAAGCCATGCACGCTAACATTGCCGATTAGGGAGTAGAGGACAAGGCGTATGGCGTGGCTTTTCGATGCCGGCGCCTTGAGATTTCCGGATATCCTTGACTTCTTAATCACTGCTATCATACATTACCGGCCTCACAACCAGTGTTGTGCCCATGCGTGCAAATTCATCAATAAGGGGGCCTTCCTCACCATTTTTGAAAAGGCCAAAAACTGCCGGCCCATTTCCGCTGACTCCAGATGCTATTGCACCGAAGCGTTCTGCTGCCATGACAGAATCCATGCCATAGCCAAGATATTTAGCAACTAGCCTGCCATTGAGGTTCATTGCACCTGTTACGTCCCCTGATCTTGCAAGGCGCAGCGCCTCCATAAATTCAGGGGCATGGCTGCGAAGAATCTCCGGATTTTCCGTTCCGCGCCTTCCTTTCAGGAGCAGCACAAACACCGTGTCTGGATCAAAATCTAGCCATTGTTCAATCCCCATTGATGAGTTGTTTGTAAGGAAGCTCCCACCATGGTAAGCGGCAACTGCGTCGTCGAATGCCCCAGTTACCGAAAGCCCAGCCTGCCTTGAGATTATTGCTGAAAGGCGCGGCGGATATCCGGAAATGCCCGTGGCCCTCAGGAGGCAGGCTATCAATGACACTGAAACTGCACTGCTGCTCTTCAATCCCATGCCCGCAGGAATCCTGGAGCTGATCTTCGCCCCGTGTTTCACTCCGGAATATTTATGGAAGTATTTCAGCACAGCATCCACGAGTGCTGATCCGGAATTTTCTGCACAACAATCATTAATGCATGATTTTACATCCAGGTTGACTGCGACTGCTGCCCCATATCCGGTAGGAATGCCGTTAAGGATGGATATTCCCCCATGGCTTACTGAGCATATTCCTTCATGTATGCCTTCCATTTGCCCTCCATTTCCTCAGCTACGCGCCGTGATATCCGGGAAGCAGGGATTATGCCTTCATAGAGATAGTAGTCGGCAAGAACCAGGGCCACCATGGCTTCAGCAACAGAAACGCCCCGGACAGCCACAACCGGGTCATGCCTTCCCACGACAGATATGCTCCCAGGTTCCATGGTGTCAAGATCCACAGTAGTAGAGGGCTTTCTGATTGAACTTGTGGGCTTGAATGCGCATCTCACAACAATGTCAGACCCTGTGGCGATTCCACCAAGAATGCCCCCGGATAAATTTTTTTCCAGACGAAGATTGCCCGAACTGTCACCTACAATTGAATCGGAAGCTTCACTGCCCTTCATGGATGCAGCCCTGAAACCCAGCCCGTACTCAAAGCCAGTTGCGGCCGGCATGGACATAATGGCAGATGCCAGCGCTGACTTTATCTTCCAGAAAACAGGGTCCCCAATGCCCGGGATTACTCCTGAAGCGATCACCTCCACAATGCCTCCGGCACTGTCGCCATCGGAGAATAGCCGGTTTATTATTTTTGAAAACTCTGCATCCATTTCACTGCTTCTGGCCCTTGTTGGAAAATGTTTTGATTTCATGGCCTCTGTGAAGGCTGCAGTCCCTTGATCAACTGTCCCCCCAATGGATTTCAGGTAGGCGGCCACCTGCGTGCCGGCCATCATAAGGAGCTTTTTTGCAATAGCCCCGCCTATGACCCTTGAAAGTGTCTCCCTGGCGCTGCTCCGCCCGCCGCCCACATAGTCCCAGTTCTCCCTTCCATATTTCATTATGAATGCAAGATCTGCATGCCCTGGCCTTGGCAGATGGGAGACATCCTTATAGAGCAGAGGCTGAGCATCGCTATTTCTTACGGTGACTGCAACCGGCGATCCTGTCGTGTAACCATTGTATACGCCGCTGACTATTTCCGGAATATCATCTTCCCTGCGCCCTGAAACAAGTTTTCTCCCTGTCCGCCGAAATCCAAGCTCGAATCTTAGGTCTTCCTCCGTCAGCGGCAATCCTGCAGGTATGCCGTCAACCACTGCACCCACATACCTGCTAGCACTTTCACCGAAAGTTGTAAGAATGAGATGCCTCCCAATGCTGCTACCCATGATATACCTCATCCCATGTCAAATCAATCCTTCTCCCCAACCATATTCTTTCAGCTTCAATGGCCTGCTCAAGGAGTATCTGTTCCCCAGTGATAATAGTTGTCATGCGTCTGACGCTCCTGAGAAAATTCATACCCCTCTCACCGTAGTTGAAGTTCACGGCCACATTGCATTCTATTGCTGGAAATTGCAGACTTTCGGATGATATGGCATTCACGACAACATCACTGCTGGCGGCCAGATCAGGTTTTAAATCCCACACTTCAGCTTCCATTAACCCCAGATCAACAAGGCGATCTGATATGCGGTATCCTGCTTCATGGTTTCTGCACCCTATGCTGACACGCATTCCCATATCGGATAGGGCTACAGCTGAGGTCATGGCTGCCGATCCGGATCCAAGTATAATGGCCCCTTTGCCGGCTGATTCCGGAACTGCCTTGCTCACAAGGCTTCTGAGGGCGGCATAGTCTGTGTTGAAGCCCCTGCTTCCCTTCACCGTATTCACATTGCCGCATCTTATGGCCTCATGGCTCAGTGATTCCACCATTGGCTGTATATCCGCCTTATAAGGCCTCGTCACATTGAATCCTGCATAGTTTCTCATGAGTTTATGTACAGTTGAAGCCAGCGCTCCAGGATTCACGTCGAATACGTCATATTGCGCCCTTATGCCGGCCTTGATGAATATTGTCCTGTGAATCTGCGGGGAAAGCGTGTATCCAATATTCTGTCCAACGATGGCAAAATGGAGAGGCTCATGGGGAGAGTTCTCTGTCAAGGAATTCCTCCAGCAATTCAATGGATACTGCTTTCACCTCTGCCTTTCCTGCTTCTCTGATAAATGGCATCATAATCTTTCCATTTATGGATTTCTTATCCCTGGCCAGTGTGTTCTTCAGCAGGCGCAGGTCTGGAATCTGGCCAGCGTCTCCCATGGAAACAGGCAGGCCGAATGCCCTTAGAATGGCCTCCGTCTCATTGCTGACCCCTGAGGGCATTCCCATGAATTCCTCCCCGAATCTGTTTTCAAGAACCATTCCAATGGATATGGCTTCTCCATGCGTTAAGGTGAATCCTGACGCTGCTTCCAATGAATGGCCTATGGTGTGCCCATAGTTCAGGACGTTCCTGATGTTCATCCTCTCAAGAGGATCCTGGTTGACCACTGCCATCTTGTCCTCTATGCATCTTTTCACCGCAGTCATGAGTACAGACCTTTCCCTGCCTGCTATTCTGGCTGCATTGCCCTGCATGAGCTCCAAAAGTTCAGCGTCCATTATGAAACCGTATTTCAGCATCTCGGCTATCCCTGATCTGTATTCCCTCTGGGGAAGCGTGTAGAGAAAATCTCCGTTGATCCATACCTCTTCTGGAAAATAGAATGAGCCCACCAGATTTTTTGTTGATCTGAAATTAATGGCTGTTTTCCCACCTATGGATGCATCCACCATGCCCAGCAGTGTGGTGGGCACATTTATGATCCTCACACCACGCTTGAACACAGAAGCGGCGAATCCCACCGCATCCGTCACACTGCCTCCCCCTACGGGGATTACGTAATCGTCCCTGCCAATATTTTGTTCCAGCATTATCTCAAGAAGATGTTCCAACCCTGCAAGGCTTTTCAGACTTTCACCATCCGCCACTGAAACGGAGGCTATGTTTTTCCCCTGTAAAGATTCAACAGGATTTCGGAGAGTTTCAGAATAGATCACAAGTTTGCGGCCCTTCAGCATGGACAACTCCCCTGATATGTTCGTGACCTCGCGGTAGGCCTTCTTTTCCGATAAATCCAGTGATACTGCCTTCGGTTTACCTGCCAAGTGCATCTTCCAGCTTGTGAATCCTTATCATGAGGTCCCTAAACTGTTTTATTGTCAGCTGCTGCTCACTGTCACTTTTGGCGTTATCCGGATCAGGATGCACTTCAACAAGGATCATATCTGCACCTGCTGCGACCGCTGAAAGAGCCAGTGATGTTACCAGATCGCGTTTTCCAGCAGCATGGCTGGGATCCACGCAGACCGGAAGGTGCGTCTTCTGCTTCAGGACAGGCACGGCCCCAATGTCCAGAGTGAATCTTGTGGAATTCTCAAATGTCCTTATCCCCCTCTCGCAAAGTATCACAGAACCGTTTCCTCCCCGCAAGACGTACTCGGCGGAACCCAGCAGTTCATCAATGGTGTTTCCCATCCCTCTCTTGAGAAGCACTGGCTTTCTCAATTCACCAAGTTTGCTGAGCAGTGTAAAATTCTGTGCATTTCGTGATCCCACCTGAAGAATATCCACATCCCTGAAGTATGGAAGCTGTGAAATGTCCATGATCTCGGACACTACTGGTAGACCGCTTATCTCCTTTGCCTTCAGAAGCTCCTTTATGCCTTGCTCCCCGTATCCCTGAAATGAGTATGGACTGGTCCTTGGTTTGAAGGCGCCACCTCGTATTATGTTCGCCCCTGCCTTCTTCAGTTCAATGGCAAAGTCCTCCATGCCGTCAAAATCTATGGAGCATGGGCCGGCCGCGACCTGAACACTCCCGGATCCTATTCGGGCATTTCCTGCCTCAACAATTGTATCACCGCCTTCTGGATCCCTGCTGTATAGAAATTTTGATGATTCCTTGCTTTCAACACTCACGGTGTTGCCTCCCTGAATGAATTGATGATCTTCCACACCTCCGTATTCATTGAATTTCATTTCGAGAATTACCTGCCCCATTATCTTTATCTGAGATTTGAAACCTGACACAGAATATAATGATTAAATTTAAACATTATTGCTTTGTAACTCGCATTATAGATAAAATTGAAAGTTTAAATAATAATTCTGTTGTGCGTATGAAATGGGGCAGGTTTTGTGATCTGCTCCAGCAGCATTTGGAACACTTTTCTTCAATTCTTATCTAGTGTCACCTCGACTTCTTTCTTCTCGAATCTTTCCCTGAATGCCTGATCGGCCAGG
>JAJZAW010000150.1 GCA_021799185.1 Thermoplasmata archaeon | reverse complement strand
GCGGATTTTGGACGTCACAAAGGTGTGGGGGCAATCATGCTGTTTAATGGAGATAGAATAAATATTGACCATCCCGGCTACACCTCGCTCCCATATATTAACATTTCTGAACGTATGACAATGTAAAGTAGATAGAATGGCCAATATGATTACAAAATGATTCCATCTGAGCAGATGCACGTTACCAGATTATCTTCATTTTGATTTCATCAGGCTGTTTATTCAGCAAGATATTTCGATTTTGCTCCACTTCCTGTATAGTTCTCCTTGTTATCATCGATTCTATTACACCCGGCCACATATGCTTCCATTGCACGAGGTCCCTCAGGGCTGCTTCAAAATGAGGCTTCTGTCCATTGATCAAACCGACCACCGATATGGACTTATAGACCATGTTCTGAAGAGTGGTACTGCTCAGATTAGCCACGCCATTTCGCAAGAAACCAAACAGACCCAGAACAGCGTTGTTCTTGAGAAGTGAGAGGAGTGATGGCAAAATGGAGGCATCGGAACCTGAGGCCTCAACAACCAGATCAAATGCATTACCTGTTCCCGGTTCCGGGTATCCTCTGGAAGAATTGAAGAATGAGATTCCTGCTTCCTGGAAAATTCTTGTCTCACGTGGGGTCGTTTCCCTTCTGTTCGATATGGTCACCATGAAACCACGGCTCCTGAGCAGTAGCGCAAAGAGAATTCCTATGGCACCTGTGCCTACCACAAGCGCATGCCTGCAGCCATATGTACCATCCCTGCATTTCCAGTACAGCCTTCCCTGAACTGAAAGAATTTCCTCCAACGATTTTTCAAGATCTGATAGGGGCTGTGCCATTATGGCTATGTCCCTGATATCAGAAGGAACTGACACAAGAAATTCCGGAGAATCACGGATATATTCTCTCATGAAGCCGTGCATGCCCTTAATACCTGCTTCAACAAATTCACCAGTTTCGCAGAAGTCAGGCCTCCCGATGAGACAGTTCAGGCATTTTCCGCAGCCTCTCCTGTTTATCGGCATGATGATATCGCCTCTCCTGAAATTCCCGCCATCCTCCATTACCTCTCCAATTGCCTCGTGCCCCAGTGCCATGAAATTATAGCCAGAGGGGGCAGCAGCTGTAGAAAGCTGCCCGTTGACAATTTCACGGTCTGTGCCACATATGCCATTTTCAAGGATCCTGATTTTTATGCCATCTTCCTGAATTTGCACGTCTCTTAATTCGAAACCCTTTGCTGGTGGATTGACGATTATTGCTTTCATTTCTAAGACATTAATGCCATGCTGTGCTCTTAAAATAGGCTTTCGTACAATATGTCATAGATGGTCAAAAATACAGAAAAAGAAGCTCCGTATGGAAGAGGAAGTCAGGCTATTGAACCGCTTCCGCATTGCTGGATTTTCTTCTCCCAATTATTCTCACTGCATAAGAAAGGATGGCCAGGACAACAAAAATTGCAAATGAGTCAAGGGGGTTCAGGAATTTTGTGGAAATTCCGTCGCCAACTCCAAGGAACGCGAGTGCTGCCAGCCCAAGTACAAGTGAAATTATCCTGTATGAAGCGGGCATTGGTCCCCGGCGGCTTCCATAATACCTCATTGGTGCACTGTTGCCCGATGCATAGGGTGCCAGGAATGCCATGTATATGAGCATGACATCTGGATTGAAGTCCGATGAGGCAGTGAGCCCTGTTGATGTTCTGGTGATTGTCCCAACTGTCATGCCACCAGACATAATGTGCACGGTGTTTGACATACCGGTTGGAAATCCAGATAGTTCTCTTCGAGACACCTCATACGTCTGGCCTTCGTAATCAAGTTTCAGCCCACGGTATTCCTTACCTACTTCCCCTTCATTTCTGAATATCCTGAATGTTCCCAGATCATCCCTGACTATGCGAAATGATGGCGTACCCGTTATTACGATGGATGATGTTCTCATTCCGCTGGATTCGCGGCTGATTTCACCGACCTTCTCCCCATTTTTCAGAATGGATCCGTTTGACAGTGTATATTCTGTCATATCAGTTGGATGAATACAGCTTGTTATATATAATCATTCATTGGGCATATTAATTTAAGGAACTTTTCATTAGCCCTCCAGAAAAATTTTAGGAGATAAGTGCGTAACTTTTTACATGGATGACCTGGACGTAACAAGCATGATGGAAGACCTCAGGAAAAGACTGAAGCCCTACGACGATCCCGGAAAGAGAATTTCAAATATGCCTGAGAATGGCATTGAAAAGGATGACATCCTGAACCAGTTAAGGAAATACGCGGAACATGAAAACGGGCCATGGCGGAGAGGATCGACTCGATTTTCAGGAGAAGATCCATGACCTCTATTCGCAGTCAAACCCTCTTCACCCCGATATATGGCCGAGCCTGACAAAATTTGAGAAAGGAAATACCCCCATGAACTCCCGCTGGCTATTGAGCATAGTAGAGAAATTCATGGAGAAGAAATCAGATAATATCATACGGCAAGATGCGGTGCTATTTCCAGCACCTGGTCCCGGATTTAGGCCGATGTTCTGGACAGATGAATTCTTGTTGTAAACAGTCCAGGATATTCAGCAGTGAGGGGTGCAGCGTTGCTCTCCGCTGTGGTCTGGAATCATGAATGTAATTGACTTCAGATACTCAGGGAGAAAACAGGAGCATTTGAACCGGACGCCCACAATACTTAGAAATATCACAGGTTATTCGGACAATTCGTTTTTAGTTATAAAAACAACAGCAAATCAATGCAGAAAATGAACGGAGTGGAGGTAAAATTCACTCCCCAGTCAACTACCCCCAGCTTTCGCAGTGGGCTTGTCGCTGTCCGGGATTTGTGGATCAGGACGCAACGATTGGCTGGTTGACATTCCTTTGCCAGAGGAAGGAGGCTATTCATTATCCCTTTCGGGCATCGCTCCACAGCCTGATTTCAGCAGAGGGCATGAGGCGTATATCCCTTCTCCTTACGGAGAACATGCCGCTGAAACCGATGTGTTCTTGTGAACAGTCCATCTTAACCGTATTACTCTTCAGGAGAGTGCCTTACCATTTCAGGTGTGGACAAATCTTGCATGTCATGGTGATACAAAAAGGCTCGCTTTCATCCCCTTGCCAAGTCAGGGGGTCTTCCCGCTCACGTTGGATAAAAATTGAGTAGAGTATCATTGTGTCCCATCTTACCGTTGAATGTACGACGGAAAA
>JAJZAW010000023.1 GCA_021799185.1 Thermoplasmata archaeon | reverse complement strand
AGAATCCAGTATCTCCATCCGTGCAAAGGCTATGTTCCTTCCCTTTCTAACCACATCTGCGACCACCCTAAGCGGTCCCTTGTCAATCTTTCTTATGAAATTGGTATTCAGGTTAACAGTTACCTGGTTGGATCCTTCAGCGAGGGTAAATACAGCCATTCCGCCAGCCGCATCAAGGAGTGTCATGGTTGCTCCGCCATTGGCTATGTCACCGATTCTCATCATATTCTTCATAAGCGGGACCCGGAACTCAACATGGCCCCGATGCGCCTCAACAACCTCAATCTGCATGTTGGAAAGGTAATTGTCCATTTTCAGTATCTGTGATATTTCATCGATCATCAGTTCCAACCAGTGCTGTGCTGTTCTTATTTTTTACTATGGCTGCGTCCAGCATGCTTATTTTTGAATAAAAAATAGTTGTAATAGCCACATTTATAAATGATTTATAAATAGAACAATATTTTCATAGAATCAGTTGAATATTGATAGCGCAATTATTGCGACCTTAGAAAATCATATAAACAAATAATACATTATTAGCTATGGAAGCTAATGCTGAGCAACTCAGCAAGATAGCGGAAATGCTGAAACTGCTGGGTTTGTCATCATATGAAGCGCAGGGATTTGCTGCCCTGGTTTATCATGGCGTAGCAAATGCCGATACTGTGGCCGACACTGCCAAGATACCGAGAACATCTGCATACAAGGTTATGGAATCGCTGGTTCAGAAGGGTTTTGCAAAGGAGACTGAGGGAAGGCCCAGAATGTTCAAGCCTGAGGACATGGGCAAGATAAGGTCAGATTTCCAGGAGAAATTTGACAGCCTTTTCAGGAAGCTGAAGGAGATACAGGACATGGTTCCATCAAAGGGGGATCCGCAGCTCGTTTACACCATATACGGGAATCAGCGTGTGATGAGCAAACTTGCAGAGATGATAAACCTGACAGAGCGTGAAATCCTCATATGCACTCCAAAGGTCAGGGAAATCCGCACTGAACTTAAGAAAAACCTTGATAACGCAATAAAGAGAGGCGTGAAGGTGATCTTCGTAACCCCACCGAATAAGCGTATCCCACCAAACACAGTTGTTTACCGTAAGGAAGGGCTCATAGCAACAGACGTTGCAAGTGACCAGGTGCGTGCAATGCTGGCGGGGCCTGAACTGGACGCATGTGGCTATACCGACAATCCTGCACTTGCCCTTCACGTGTACCAGTTCATCAACATGATGATCGAGAGCGACAAACAGCTGAGGTAGGTTTTAATTTGGCCATTACTGAAGAATTGAAACTTGGCGGGCATATCTCTACTGCCGGAGGGATTCACCTAGCACCCGAAAGGGCATCCCGGTTTGGCTTCCAGACATTCCAGATATTTTCCAAGAATCAGATGCAATGGAACGCAAAGCCTCTGCCTGAAGAGGAAATAGAAGGCTTCAGGCATGGTGTCACTCATTACAACATGTGCGGTATAATGATACATGCTTCATACCTTCTCAATATGGGTACGGCTAGTGCGGAACTCAGGAAGAAGGCCATTGATGCATTTTTGGTTGAAATTCAACGGGCTGATCTTCTTGGAGCTGATTACCTTACATTCCATCCAGGATCCGCGTCAGGCTCTTCACAGAAAGAGGCAATAAACAGCGTCATTCAGAATCTCAACAGTGTTATGTCTGAGGATCAGAAATGCATTGTTTTGCTGGAAAATGCAGCAGGGCAGGGGAGTACCGTAGGAAGGACATTTGAGGAGATAGCTGAGATGATGGATGGCCTCCAATTCCGGGAAAAGGCAGGGGTATGCCTGGATACATGCCATACGTGGGCTGCAGGATATGATATAGTTTCACCGGAAGGTTACATGGAAACAATGGATAAGTTCAGCAGCATCATCGGCTTCGGAAAATTGAAAGGCATCCACCTGAATGATTCCAAGAAGGGCAGAGGGAGTCACCTGGACAGGCATGAACAGATCGGTCAGGGGACAATAGGACTAACAGGCATTGGCAATTTCATCAATGATAGAAGACTGGCGCATATCCCCATGATCATGGAAACACCGCTTGGCGAGAATGGGTACGGAACGGATATTGAGGTTATAAAATCCCTGAAAGGAATGAAATCGGCTTGAATCTCATACCATTCCGCCCGCTTGTTTACAGGGGAGATATAGAAGGAACTACTTCCCCACCCGTGGACATAATTTCTCAGGATCACGAGGCAAGGCTGAAGTCCAGCCCGTTCAACATAACTCACATCACAATGCCGCGTCATGGGGTTCTTGAGAATTCCAAGGGCACACTGGCACAGTGGAGGAAGGAGGGCGTGCTGGAAACATACGCAAGTGACTGCCTTATCATACTGGAGCAGGAAATACATGTTGGGGGCCGCCGGATTTCAAGGATTGGAATAATATCGCCTGTTGAGACGTCTCCTGAAAGGAAAGATGTAATGGCGCATGAGGAAACATTCCCATGGGCAGTGGAAGAGAGAAAAAAGCTGATGGAAAAAACATCATGCCAGCTGGAGCCAATTTTCCTCACAGTAAACAGCACCAGCTTCGAACGCATACTCAGAGCTGCGGTAAAACAGATTTCACCGGCAAATACTTTCATTGAACCGGATGGTGTGGTAAATTCGGTATATTTCCTGACTGAACCACGATCCATGGAGAGCATCCGGCAGTCACTTGCAAGGGAGAATGCAGTGGTGGCCGACGGGCACCACAGGCTTCAGGCCACAAGGAATCTATACTCAGAAAGCACAGGCAGGAACCGGGATTTCTGGAAATTTACAATGGCTTACGTAACATCGTTGCAGAGCGATTCCCTTCTGATTGGGGGAATTCACAGGGTTGTGACCAGAGAATTCGACATCTCTGCATTCATGGATACTATTGGTGAGTATTTCGATGTAAGAGAAATTAATGGGGATCACAATCCAGAATCAATAGTCCTGTACGATGGGCGGTACCATTCCCTCTCTCCAAAGCCAGTTGCCTTTGACGCAATTGGATGCAGCAAGAAGTACAAGTATTCAGGAGACCCGTCCCTGGTAAGCAATCTGATCCTTAGGCAGATCATTGGCATGACACAGGAGGATCTTTCAACAAAGGTCCTTTATACACATAACAGGGTTACTGCTGTTGATGAAGTTGACAGTGGCAGGTCCGGCTTCTCATTTCTTATGCCAGAATGGAACAAGTCAGTTTTCATATCAATGATCGAGGATGGGCGCTTGTTGCCTCAGAAATCCACGTATTTTTATCCGAAAGTGCCATCCGGCATTGCGCTTTACTGCAGTGATTCGTTGGAAATTACTGACAATTACCTACAGTAGTACATTTTTATACCTTTTAAAATATTGCGTAACGTCAGAATATTCTTATGATAAACATCACACAGCTATCTGAGACCATTGAAGGCATGGTATATTCAATAATATTCAGATACAAGGACATCTTCTTCAGCGCATTTGTGGCAATTTTCGTTGGCCGCAGGATAATAAGGATATTTCTGGGTGGGAGATATTCGGTCAGGTCACTGATATTTTCTCCACTGCTGTACCTTGCATTTACGGGCGCCACATATGTGGGCCTTACCACGCTTGAGTTGCTTGCCTGCTCCATTGCATTCGCCCTTGGCCTCGGGCTTTCGTCAGTGTTTAAAGGCCAGGTAAAATTCTTCGAGAGGAAAGAGGTCCTGCATTACAGGCGATCTCCTGTAATCGGGCTTGCGTGGACAATAGCCTTCGTGGTCAGGATTTACCTTCTTATTTATTATGATGTCACCGCAGGATTCTTCCTGAGCATCATACTTTCATATCTTTCAGGTCTGATACTCGGAGAAGCTTTCCAGATAGCAATACAGAAGAGGATGTTCGAGTTCAGAAGGAAATCAATGGAGAATGCAAAGATGCCAGCCCGGAACTCCGAGAGGGACGCGGAAAAGAGTGGATCAGATCGCTTGTAAATGGAGATCTGCCGCCCTGCGCGCACTTGGCGATTTCACTGCAACACAAGTGTCAAAATACAGCAACGTAGCAATAAGGATTAAGTTTTAACGATGTACGTGGCTGTATCAGTGTTTTCCTGTAAGCTTATTGGTAGATTTTTTAGTGCACGCGCCAAAGCAATAACTGCAGGAACGGTATCGGTCGGGGCACTGCGTTCCCGCGTTTTTGTTGCCAGTAGCCTTTAATAGTGGGCGCCATAGAAAGCCTAAATAGAAAATTTTTGTGATATTCTGGGCTGAAGTCATAACACATTGCGCGGGCACACCATTATGCATTCCTTCCTTGCTTAGCAATTTTCCGGTCATACTCCTGCAACTATGTCCAGAGTGCCAGATTTGCGATGAGCACATTTTTCATAAGCATTTTCCCCTCCATAATTCATACCTGGCGGCACTGAATTTCTCATAGTTACCCGCTAGCCTGGATTTATAAAGAACTAGCACGGCACATTCACATCAACCATGGTATTTTCCATACCGTGCGCCAGTTCTGCAACAAAAGATCCAGTCTGCTTTCATCTGAGCAGGGGTTGCGGAATATTAATGAAATGTCTGATTATCTTTCATTGCGATCTAATGGAATATAATATTAAGCTGGGCGACGCCAGGGATCTAATAAAACAGGTCTCAGACAGAAGCGTTGATCTGATATTAACTGACCCTCCCTATAATCTCGGTCCATATTCTACCGGAAACATAAAAATGTCATGGAGGAAGGACTTCAACAATGACGTGGCAGAGTGGGATAAGGTTGATTTCATTCCTTCTGAGTGGGTCTACGAATTCTCAAGAGTTCTGAAGCCCACAGGAAACATATTTGCCTTCTGCAGCTATAATATGCTTGGAAAGTGGCATGAAGCATTTGACAGCTTATTTGACACATTCCAGTTCGTAGTATGGCATAAAACAAATCCACCGCCAAAACTGTACAAAGCGGGATTCCTCAACAGCTGTGAATTAATTGTCTGCATGTGGAATAAGGGGCACACGTGGAACTTCGGGAAGCAGAGTGAAATGCACAACTTCATCGAGAGCCCCGTCTGCCAGGGAAGCGAAAGAATCAGAAATCCAACACATCCAACCCAGAAGCCCCTTAAGGTCATCAACAGGATTATGGAGATAGCTTCCCGAGAGGGCGATATGGTGCTTGACCCGTTCATGGGCGTTGGTTCAACCGGTGTTTCAGCACTCAGGCTCGGAAGGTCGTTTGTGGGGTTTGAGGCAAACAGGGAATATTTTGAAGCTGCAAGTAGGCGGATGGAGAAAGAGTGGGGCACAGACATGAAAAATGGATTGTTTACGGATGACCGCAAATCCCTGTGATTTCAAGGAGATCAATTTTATCATTCATTTTTTTCTGTGAAACAACCATCAAATATGAATGAAGCAATTCATTGCAAAAATGCTTTCCTGCTCATGTGTTAAGATGGTTGGCTCTTCAGCCAATTTTTACATACTTTTGATTCAGCGTATTGCCTGAAAGAGCCTAAGAATTCATCTTGTTATGTACCGTGTTTACCATTAGTTCCAGGAAATTGTAATCGCGGCATAATTGGGGTGTTTCCTTTAGGCCGAAGGAAAATGCCTATCCAGCTATTCCTATTTCTTTGTTGACTCTCTGTAAAATCACTTTTGCCTCTGTATTGGCGGAAAACTGCTTGTAAGCCGGTATGTTTTCAGCAGTTTCGTCGTTGATGCATTTGTCCTTTCCGGTCAATGCGTGGTTAAGGAATAGAATCTGAGAGCCGCTGGAGGGATTTGAACCCCCGACCTGCTGATTACGAATCAGCTGCTCTACCTGCTGAGCTACAGCGGCACACAGGGATAATGGTCAGATGAATTTTAAATCTATGTGAGAGGTAGTTCTCCAAGTGGGAGAATAATCAAATAATATCATTTCAAGGAATCAGGCCGGAATCATAAGCCACCAAAGACCTGCTTTTTAACGGACTTCGGCATCAGCTTTGCCAGGGTTATATACCTGTTCACTGATTTTGCTCCATTCCTGTGTATTTTCTTGTGAAGCACGTGGTGTTTCATCAGCCAGGGCTTTATTTCGGCGTCCCAGGTTGCCTGGTATTTCTCCTTGTCCCCAGCCGCAACAGCCTCGCCTGCTGCCTTTCCTGACCAGAATGCCCCCTGGAGGCCTCCAGCGGTTGTGTTAAGCACTGCGTTAACCATGTCGCCGGTGTAGAGCCTGTTATTTGAAACCACTATGTCGGATGGCTTTGAAAGCGGAATCTGGTGCGCCATGGTATGCAGCATCCTGCCCTTTATTTCCGGGAATTTTTCAGTGAATTTATCAAGGATCGCCTTGGGCTGCTGGGAATTTACGGGGTAGAAGCAGACACCAACCTTCCTTGTGCCATCTGTGTTTGCGAAATCCCAGAAATATCCTCCCGGAGCCAGATCACTGAACCAGAGTATCATCTGAAAGTCATCCCTTTCCGGCAACTCCCTTATCTCTTCATAGGCAACAAGAACATTATTTCTGTCCAGCTTCTGTCCAAAAGCTGACTGGGGCCCCGCGGCCATAATTATACTCTCAGCAGTGATGTCGCCACTGTCTGTTGTGACGGTGTTGCCATCAACTGATTTTACAAGAGTGCGCAATTTTACATTGAGCTTGCCTGCAAAGTCCCCTGAAAGATATTTCTCGTATTTTGTAAAGTCATAGACAATACCAACAGGCCTGTCAAATTTCAGTGGAATATGCCTGCCAAGGTCTGTCCTGAAATCCATGGCCCTTATTTCTGATGCTACTATTGAACTGTCGGTGGGCATTCCTATTCTCTTGACCCATTCAAGTGATACCGCTCCTGTGGATCTCACCGGAAGCCCTATTTCTTCCTTTCTGTCGAGAATTATATAGCTTTTCCCGGCCCTCTCAAGTGTAGCGCCTGCCGACAATCCAGCAGTCCCTGCTCCCACTATGACCGCATCGTAATCCATATTGATTTCCATCAGGTCATTCATATACAGATTTTAATCTTGTGTAACAGGATGCCATTCATCTCAACAGCCATGTTGTCCGGTGTGGGATGTACAGTGTGAGCCAGCAGGGATCATGGATTTGCATGGGGGCATGAGAAAACAACGTTTAAGTCATATCCCGGAATGCTTGAGCATGAAGGCAATGCTGCTTGAGAAGCAGGAAAAAATAGAAAAAAAACCCCTGAAGTATGTGAATGTGAAAACTGAGGATATTTCTGAAGGTCAGATTCTGGTTAAGGTGCTTGCCAATGGTGTATGCCACAGTGATCTTCACATTGTGGAGGGCGATTTTCCGCTCCCTGCAAGCCTATTTCCTCTCATACCCGGACATGAGATTGTAGGAGAGGTCGTGGAATCAAAAAGTGAGATCGAAAAAGGTACAAGGGTCGGTATTGGCTGGTTCTACAACGCATGCGGAAAATGTGATCAGTGCATATCCGGACACGAGAACCTCTGCCCCAACGCGCTGGTTACTGGTATAAATGTCAGGGGCGGATATGCAGAATATGCGGCTCTGGATGCAAATTATGTTACGGCAATTCCTGACAGCATTGGCGATATTGAAGCTGCACCGTTATTCTGTGCAGGTATAACTGCATACTCTGCGGTGAAGAAAATCAATCCGTCTGTTAATGACAGGATAGCAGTCTTCGGGATCGGTGGGCTTGCTTTTTATGCAATACAGATGATTGAGGCAATGGGGGCCAAGGCTGTTGCAGTTACCAGATCGCATGCGAAGGTAGCGGAAGAAGCAGGCGCTTCTGAAATTACCCATAAGCCGCAGGGCCAGTATGACGGTTCAATTGTCTTTGCACCAAATCCAGAACTGGTGAAGGATGCAGTCTCAACGGTGCGAAGCGGAAAGACAGTAGTGATCCCTGCTGTGATGGACAGAATCGAGATACCATTCTCAAGCTTCACATGGGAAAAAAATATAACCAGCGTTGCCAGCGGCCTCAGAAAGGAAACAAGGGCGGTTCTTGATATGGCTGACAGCGCGGGCATTAAATCCATGGTCCATAAGAGAACGCTTTCTGAGGCAAACGAAGTTCTTTCTGAGCTCAAGAAAGGGCAGATAATGGGCAGGGCAGTTCTTGTCCCTTAACGATCTGCTGCATTGACACATCAGGCACGAAATCAAAATTTAAGATTCCTTTTCATGCGACATTCCCTTTTTCATGTATACAACTTTTCCCCAGAAATCATCGTATTCAGAGTGGCCCGTTCTTGAGTATCCAAGAGAGGAATAATAATCAGCCAGGTCATTTACTGCCTCAATCACTAATTCTGGGCAACCCAGGGGCTTTGCAATGCAATTCTCTACAATCCTTATCATTTCAGCACCGACGCCTGAATTGTGCACGCCCTGCAGATGGTTCCTTGAAAGCATTTCAACCACAATGCTCTGCGGGTTTTTCTTTCCAGGAACAAACTTCAACACAACGACACCATCCAGAACATTTCCCTTTCCTTCAACCACAAGAACCAGGGCATCGGGTTCTGTGCTCCATTCATAGAAATATTTCATGCTGTATGCCCTCATCTTACTATCCGGATTGAAGAAAGGCTTGCCCATATCGTCCCTGCGCATTAATCTAACTCCGGCAGGGAATTTAAGAGAAATACTTTCGGTAATATGTATTACTGGCATTGGCAACCACGACGCTTATAAAACTATTTATTTACTGCATGCTGCCAGCATTTCATGCCACCATAATGTAAACAAAATGGTATCACTGCCGAATGGCATGCTGATAAGTTGCCCTTACTTCATGTGGGTTTCGTGGCTGTGGCCATGATCATGGGTTGCCCTATCCATTTTGGGGAGCTTTCCATCAACAAATGCTTTAATTGCCATATCAACGTGCATTCCAGCCCCGGAATAAAGGACTGCTCTTCCCTTTGTAAAATTGAACGCCGGTGCTCCAGCTTCTGCAACCACAATTGCTGTTGCCCCCCTTTCCATTGCAGATTTCAGCATCCATATGCCTCTTGTGGTTGTAGCCGTAAGGGCAGGATTCCGGTACTCTTCCACGACCCTCGGCGCAGGCTCTGTTTCATAAATCTGGACTGTCTCCCCCTCACCCGGGCCTTCAACAATCTGATTGGTTTCAACAACCGCTACCTTCATAGTGCAGTTATCGCATCCGGGTACATTAAGCCCGTTACCCATATGCAGGGGAACATGAAACATTACATATCCATGGAATCAGAGATCCTTCTGGAACTCTTGTGCTTTCTACGCCTCACATGAATCTGCATTGCTATCTGGATAAGTGATCTCGCCACAAGCTGAGAACTGCCCACGATGAAAAGATAGACGCCTAAAACACCGTTTGCACCTGCAAAGATAGTCTTTGGGAAGAACTCAACGCTGCCGGTTACAAACTCAAGCCCAAGTGAAAGATCGTTGGCGATACCAAGCCAGTAGTAAAATCTCCTGAGTTTCCTGACTTCGTTCTGCCTTCTATTGCGTTCCTGGAATGCAAGGCGTATGCGTTCATCCATATGCAGGATTCTGTTCTGGGTGGCCAGTGCAGGCAGAACGCCTCCGGCAATGGAGGATAGCAGTTCCTCCATGGAAGTGTCGTTCATGGATGCAAATATTGTGTCTAAACTGCCATGGAATGCACTGGCATCCCCGTCCCGGAGTACCTTGATTATGCTGAGAAACCAGTCCAATTCAAGAAGATGGCCAATGCTACTGGAATTGAAGGATTTGAACGCAGCCTCCTGTTCAATTGCCCAATTGTTAACTTCTTCCTCCTGCAGAAAATAGTCTGATGTTATGACGGATAAGGAGCCGTTTGCAGATGTGGCCGGGATCATGTTACCATGGGTTTCCATGATGGTTTCCATAAGGGCAATGGTAAACCTGTAGCGTGCCATCAGAAGAATGAGCAAATTTCTTGCCAGATCATCTTTAATTATCACATGCAGAATGCCTGAAGAAACCCTTTTGCGCCCTGAAGGTTCAGGATTAAAACCGTAAACCCCCACGGGCCTGAATGGGGCTTCCGGATCCCCATCCATGATTATGCCGGCATTTCTCATGGTTTCCATTAAGGTTTTCTCCTGTATGCCAAGAACTGCAGAGGCAAAATTTGAGAAGCCTTTATTTGTTAATCCGGTTGGAACCTTTGAATTATCCACAATTCTACAAAGGTACCCAAGTTCACTGCTGATCTCCATTGATGCTCAAGTCAAACATTGCATTTGTTAATTTCCAAGGATCATACCCCTCCCTCAAGCGGCACTTAAGTTGGAGCATTTCAGTGAATCATATGTGACATTATCAAACATAAATCAGACCAGGGCATGGCTGGAAAAGTGAACTGCAAAAATATAATGGCTAAATTCTGCGGTCTGCACCTCTCCTTTGTTCATGTTGCATTCACCCAGGCTCAGTTCATGCAAGTGTGATCCTGGCATTTCTGCCAAGCCCCATGAGGAAGACAAGCGTTGAGATCGAAAACAATCCGAGAAATAGCCAGGCGTAAGTGTATGATCCGGACGACCCCTGGACTATGATTCCGAATATGAGGGGAATTACTGATCCGATACCTATCTGTATTGAATTGATCAGGCCAATATTCAGCGACATGTATCGGCTGGATTTTTCAATGGAAGCAACAATAGCGTATTCCAGTGATATAATTACTGTGGCAATTATGCCAACCTCTACAGCGATTCCCCAGTATTCCGGTTGGCTGGCCATGCCGATTAGAGCAACTGAAATTCCAACAGCTATTACCATAATGACTGAAAGTTTTATGGGATTATACCTCCTGAACATCCCCGCAACTGTGCCGCCCACCACACCTGCCATGGGGACAAGCCCCCCCATTGCGCCCGCTGCAAAGGAACCTACACCCACTGATGATGCGAAAGCCTTGAAATATTCCGGAAGGGTGTAGTTCAGTGACCATAGTCCAACAAGGCCAACACCGATGATCCAGATCTGCCTGTTCATAAGTCTTTTTCTGAGGCCTGAGAAATCAAACTCAGGGTATACTCCTGTTTCCCTGATCAGAATGTTCAGAAGAATTGCAGATGCAAGTTCCAGAGATCCGGATATGAGGAAATCGTATCTCCATCCCAACAGTGTTACAACAGGAGTGAACGCTATGATTCCAATGCCTGCTCCAAGATTGAATGAGGCGTTGTAGTATCCTATGACAGAAGTCAGGCTGCCTGTTGCAATATCATTCAAAAGTGCAATGGCGGTGCTGAAGAACATGGCCGCGCCTACGCCAACAGCAAATCTCAGTGCAATAAGAACCACAAAGGATGGTGAAATGGAAGTGAGAATGGCAGCAGCAGACATCAGGTAGAGCCCAATAAGGGCTGTTCTCCTTGCTCCAACCCTCGATGCAACTATGCCGGCAGGAACCTGAAATATTCCGGCCCCAACAAGAAACATCGTCAGGGAGAGCGAGCTTTCAGCAAGCGGGATGCCGTATGCGTGACCTATTGGCACGAGGGCCGGAGAAACGTTGTACCAGTTTATGG
This sequence comes from Thermoplasmata archaeon, assembly GCA_021799185.1. Taxonomy (GTDB): domain Archaea; phylum Thermoplasmatota; class Thermoplasmata; order Thermoplasmatales; family Thermoplasmataceae; genus UBA509. The sequence goes on along the minus strand of JAJZAW010000023.1, from coordinate 6,360 downwards.
AATAGAAGAGGCGTGCTGTTAGGATAGCGCCTACTCCAGTCCTGTTGCCGGATGATGACATGCTCCCTACCGGTATATCCTGATTCTATTAATGATCAGCTGGAACACATCCGACGGATTGTTGAAACATTTCCGTAGCAGTTAAGGAAAGCTGTCAAAAATAATATATGAATAGGCACTATGTTTGTATAATGACTTCAGTGGATAAGGGGCAGGTAATACAGTGGCTTGCCGGCGGCGATGAGACTTCAACAAATCTGGTTGATATCCCGTGGAAAGTGAGGGACCTCGATAAATTTCTGGTACTGGAAAGTGATAAGGTGCCATTTTCATTGTTTCTCTCATTCGAGGAAAAGATAGTGAAGATATTTTTCAGAACCGGCATAGAAACCGCCGTTCTTGAGAACCAGCCAAGGTTAGCCATATACAGGACGCTACTTCTCCTGAACAGGCAGATTGATCTGGTAAAATTCATGCTTGATGGGATGAATGAAGAGGTAGTCTCCCGAGTTGATCTTGAACTTGAGGGCCTTTCCAAGATGGAGCTGAATGAAGGTCTCAACACTCTGCTTTCTTCAATATATTTGATGATAAGGGCTCTGAAGCTTGAGGAACAGTTTCAGGCAGAGGTCACACAGCGCATGGTCATGATGGTTCAGGATATGGTAAACCAGGGGAAGAGCAGGGATGACATAGAGAATTATCTGGTTGCGAAGGTCGGGTTGAGCAAGGAAGATGCAGAAATACTTCTTAACAAGCTTATAGGCCAGACAGAAAGCAAGAATCAGAGTGGAATGTACGCATGAGCGATCAGGTAAAGCGTTTAAAAATATCTGAGCTGGCACCGGGCATTCAGAATGTGGATGCCCTCGTAAACATAGTTTCACTTCAGCGCAGGGAACTGAAGAATGAACGTGGCGAATCTGTGTATTATTACGGGATACTTGGTGACGACACCGGAACTATATCGTTCACTGCTTGGACATTCCCTCAAACTGTGAGGATAGGTGATGTGGTTGAGATCAGAAAGGCATCTGTTCGGGAGTACAAGGGTATAAACAGGGTATACATAGATGCGGGATCAGAGGTCATTATGCATCCCGGCGAAAGCATGGATGTAAAGAGGAGTTATTCCCAGATGAAGATAAAAGACCTTTCAACAGCACAGCCATATGTCACTGTGGAAGGCCGCCTATCCGGTGTGAGGCAAAAGGAACTGGAGCGTGAAGGGAAAAAGACCATGATGTATTACGGCGATCTTGAAGACGACACGGGTAAGATTCGAATATCGTCCTTTGAAAAGGCGCTAAAGGATGGCGCCTTCATCAGGATGGAGGGCGCCAAGGTCTCAGAATACAATGGTCGCCTCCGCATTACTGTGGGAAGCAGGACAGAAGTTACTGAGATAAAACCCACGTTCACGATTGGTGAGAGGCTCTACGATATACATGATATCAATTCCCCCCTCGGCGGGGTGAAAGTTAATGGATTCATCGTAAGCCTCGGTCCAAAAAGCGGGCTTGTAATGAGGTGCTCTGCATGCAACAGCAGGCTTGACGATATTCACTGCCCGGATCACCCTGAGACTTCCATTGTTTACGATCTTTTCGCATACTTCACACTTGATGATGGAACCGGCAGCATACAGTGCACCGGCGGGAAGAACGCACTGCTGGGGCACATCGGTTTCACTCCGGAAGAATATACACCGGAAAATAAAACAATTTCACGCAAGCTTGTAGCATCAAGGCTTCAGGAAAAGCTCCTTGGCAGGGCAGTTTTTATTGAAGGCGATGTTACCAGAAACCAGTCCGGCACATCTGTACGCATATCCATGCTGAATTATATGGATACGGATTTCATGAAAAGGCTGGAGGCAAGAATGGGGGCTGATTTCCAGTGATGGCAAGGAAACGTGAATTCACCAACTGGATTTTCGGGCGCGAACTGCGGGATTCCAGGGAGCTGGAAGAAAGGCCGGATGAAGAGCGGGCAAAGCCCTACGTAATAACCCCGCTTGGCACCAGGGTCAGAAGGGTCCTTTTCTGCGGTCTTGTGTCACAGAAGAACACGGAAGAATCAATGACCCGCATTACAGTGACAGATGGTACAGGGAACTTCTACGTCTCTGCATTCAACAGCGATTTCGGAATGCAGTCCAAGGCAATGGCAGACGCACTTGAAATCAATGATCAGGTTATGGTAATGGGGAGAGTCAGCACCTACCAGAATGAAGGAAAGACTTACTTCAATGTTAACCCGGAAATAGCTGTCCGTGTGGATAGCGTCTCCATGGATTACTGGCGCATGAAAGCACTGCACATAGCAAGGAGAAAAATATATGCCATAAGAATGGCCAGAAATAGGCCCGGATCCACTGTCGCTGACATCAGGGATGCAGGATACTCGGAACTGGAGGCAGAATCAGCCCTGAGGTCTATTGAAAAGTATCCTGATTACGATCTGCAGGAATTCGAATCTTCCATAGCTGCCCAGATTCAGCCTGCTGTTAAGGAAGAGCACAAATCATCAAAGGATTTTATTCTGCAGTATATACAGGCAAATGACACGGATGGCAGAGGATGCAGATATGAGGATCTGCTCGCTGCATCGCAGAATGCATCCATTTCCCAGAATGAACTTGATGACATGCTAAATTCCCTTGGATCGGACGGGGAAATCTTCGAGGTATCCCTGAAACGCTACAAGGTCATCTGAATCCAGGGGATTCATAAAAATATATTTTTGCCATATTTTTCATCTATGTCAGCTTTACGTTCAAGGGTATATGCAGCGTTCTTCCTGTCATAGTCCGTTACAACATAACCGGCTGAGAAAAGTTCTTCAAACTTGGCTCTGGTTGCAAGGCGGAGTTCAAGTGCTGCACCATGGCCGCTCCTCTTCATATCCACATAATTCTCGGGAATGTGAAGCCCCAGAACATCTGCACAATGATCCTTCAGGAATTCCACAAGACTATCTGTACTGTTTATGTAACACTCCGGCCTACCTGCACGGATGCGATCCTTCAGGATCCACCATTCTGTTACAAACCTATCTGTAGGTATTCCGAAATTGAGGGCATCCTCCATGTCCCCATAAAAATCCCTGAGATAGGTCCGGGATATTGAGCCAAGTTTGTGAATATTGAAATTGGCATTCAGGGCCATTAGTGGATCATATGTCCATGCAATCAGGTCGTATCCGTTCCTGATAGCCCATTCCTTCTGCCGGAGCTTGAGAACCTCCCCAATTCCAGAATATTTTCGTTCAGCAATCACGCCTGTCATGTGTGAATAGAGGTACGTCTTTCCATTCTTCATTCCAGCAAAGCTGAAGTGCATTCCAACAACCCTGCCATCCTCCCTTGCAAGCATGACAAGCCCACCATGGAAGCGCATGGCCGCCAGAATATCCTTTACCAGCTGCTCAATATTCTCCATTCCCCAGGCAGATCTGATAACCGGAATGGCCTGCCTTATATGGTCCGGATCCTGAACGACCTCAATTTCCATGTGTGCTGCCTTCCCATCTCACCTTCATGTCCTTGGCCGCCTTCACCTCATCAGGTCTGCTTACAGGAAGATTCTCAGGGTGTTTTTTCAGTTCGTCTGCGGAGAGCCCTGAGCTTTCAATCAGAGCGTCAACAAATCTATCAAGATCCTGTCTGGATACTGTCTCAGTGGGCTCTATCATCATAGCCTCGTGGACAATCAGCGGGAAGTAGATTGTCGGGGCATGCACACCCTGATCAATAAGGTACTTGGCTGCATCAAGGGCCCTGACACCTGTATTCTCTGTGGAAATGACGACCTCGTGCTTCTTCAGTGCCTTATAGGGAATGCTGAACTTCCCTTCAAGCCTCTTCTTTATATAGTTAGTATTGAGAACGGCGTTGATGGTGTTTCTCCTGAGCCCATCAGAACCATGGTAAGTGATGTAAGCCCATGCTCTGAGCAGCACCATGAATGAACCTGTGTAGGATGAGACCTTCCCAATGGTGTGCTTTGCACTGCTGTCCAGGTAGTATTTGTCGCCATCTTTACCTATTACAGGAACAGGCAGAAAGTCCTTCAGGTGCGATTTTACCCCAACCGGTCCGGCTCCAGGCCCTCCACTGCCATGCGGTGTTGCAAAGGTTTTGTGCAGGTTGAAGTGAACAATGTCAAACCCCATAATGCCTGGCGACGTTATTCCAAGGATTCCATTGAAATTTGCACCATCGTAGTAGAGCAGGGCCCCCGCATCATGAACCATTTTTGCTATCTCGCCAATGTGATCCTCAAAGATTCCAAGAGTGTTTGGATTCGTAATCATAAATGCAGCTGTATGTTCAGAGAGGGCAGCCTTCAGGGCATCAAGATTCACCGTACCGTTTTCAGATGATGGTATTTCTATGACATTGAAACCCCCCATTGCAGCGGATGCCGGGTTTGTCCCATGGGCAGAATCAGGGATAAGAACATCGGTACGGCTTTCGAGTTCTCCCTTCACTTCAAAGTATTTCCTGGTTATAAGAATGCCTGTGTATTCACCCTGTGCTCCTGCAAGGGGTTGAAGCGTCACAGCATCCATATCAGAAATTGCCTTGAGGTATTCCTGAAGTTCGTAAAGCACCCTCAGTTCTCCCTGTGTTTGAGACTGAAGCTGCAGTGGATGCACATCCGAGAATTGTCTGATGGCGGCAATGGCGTCTGCATATTTTGGATTGAATTTCATTGTGCAGGATCCAAGGGGATATATTCCAAGATCCACACTGTAGTTCATCTGCGAAAGCCTTGTGAAGTGGCGTACAACATCGTATTCCGATACTTCAGGCAGCTTCAGCTCTTTCCTCAGCAGATTTTCAGGAAGATCGATCTTCTGGTTCTCGCTGATACCGGGAAGCTTGTATGTTGTACCTGATCTGTATTCAAAGATCACGGGTTCGTCATATACTGCTTCATGATAGGCCATCAGAACACCTCCAGTGCTTCTGCCAGCATAGCAATTGCTTCATCTGTTGTTTTCTCAGTTGTGGAGAAGAATGCTGCATTACTTATGGCAGAGGCAGCTTCTCTGGATAGCTTTGATAGTGAAAGCCCGCCATTTATGCCATGGTTTGAAAGATATGCCTGCAGGCCCTCCACATCCTTGCGGAACGATACAAGCACATCTGAGAAAGGTTTCCCGGTTAGTTGCTGCTTATTCGCTATTTTCAACCGTGTCAGGCTCTCCTTCAGCTTTCTGGATTTAATATATGTGGTCTCTGCAATCTTCCTGAGGCCGGAAGGGCCAACGGTTCCAAGGTATACCGTTGCGGCAATGGCCATCAGAGCCTGGTTTGTGCAGATATTGCTTGTTGCTTTTTCTCTTCTTATGTGCTGTTCCCTTGTCTGCAGCGTCATGACATATGCCCTTCTGCCATTTCTGTCCACGGTCTCCCCAATAATTCTCCCGGGCGATTTTCTAACATAATCCTTCTTGAAGCTGAGGATTCCAAGTGTGGGTCCTCCAAAATTCATGTGAATTCCAAGCTGCTGGCCTTCTGCAGCTACTATGTCCACGCCATAATCACCAGGCGGGGCAAGCATTCCAAGGGAAACTGGATCCACGTAGGCAATTATCAGCGCATTTTTCCTTATCTGCTGTACCTTCGGGACATTCTCATCAATTATGCCCAGGGCATTTGGCATCTCAACAACGATTGCAGATGTGTTATCAGTGATCTTTGACTGAATATCATCAATGTTGATGAAGCCGCTTCTCCTGTCAATGGAATATTTTACCAGCCTCACCGGCAGCCCGTAGAGGTAGCTTTCCATGACCTTCAGCTTATCATCGTATATGTTTTCAGGTATCAGTACATCTCTTTTTTCATTTATTCTGTGTGCCATCCTTACAGCTTCCCCAAGAGTAGAGAAACCATCATACATTGAAGAATTTGATATGTCCATGCCAGTGAGTTCCGCCATAAAAGTCTGATATTCGAAGAGTGACTGGAGTGCGCCCTGGGACATTTCTGCCTGATAGGGAGTATATGCTGTCAGAAACTCGCTTCTGCTTATTATGGAGTCAACTGTGGCCGGCACAACGCGATCATATATACCATTTCCCAGGAAGTTTACCAGATCTGATCCGCCGTTTTTCCCTGCTATATTGATGGCCCTTGAAATCACCTCATATTCGGAGATTCCAGGGTTGATCTTGAGGCCTGTCTTTCTGAACTTCTCCGGGATATCAGCAAAAAGTTCCATCTCATCAGAAATGCCAACAAATTCTGCAATTTCCTGCTTTTCCGAATTTGACTGCATAGAATCGCTCATAGATTGTATGGAACTCTATTTAGTTTCGCTAATCACTGAAATGGAGGCGATGTGG
>JAJZAW010000149.1 GCA_021799185.1 Thermoplasmata archaeon | reverse complement strand
TCTGCCATAATTCCTCATGCATGATGTGCATATAATCTTTATAATCATACAATGGCAGATAAGTTGAAATAGTACTCATCAGGGATAGAATTTCTTAAGTATTTTATCCCCGGGGAAATGGATCAGTGTGATGGCCTGACCTTTCCTGTTCTGCATCACGTCAGCTGCATCCCTTTCTGCTGTGCCCACAGCGATATACTGGTTGTTCCTGTTCCGGATGAATACCATGTCGCCTTTTTTGATTGTAGAATCCATTTCTGTAATCCCCTGTGCGAAAACATTTGAGCCATTTATTATGTGGGGCACAGCTCCATCGTCAACGGTCACATTGCCCCTTGAGGGATGGAAGTCATTTATTAGAAACAGTGTTGGCACTGTTCCGTCTCCCACGTACAGGTACGGCTTCCCCGATCCAAAATAGCATTTTTCGCCCTTCCTCTGATCGATCTCAATCCCGTCCGGCGGAAGATCGATTCCCATTCCAATAAGGGTGTCGTGAACATCCCTTGCCTCCTTCCTTGAAACAAAATGACGGCCCGTTGTATCACCTCACAAATATCCTGATGTTCTCAAGCTCTTCCGGCAGCATGTCCGGACCATGTTTGATTATGCTGCAGACGTGGTCCCTGATCTTCCACGCCAGATCTTTTTCTGTCTCCGTGAACTGCCATTCCCGGTTCCTGCTCTCCCCTATGCAGTCCAGGAAAGCATAGAACAGGGATTTCCTCACATTTGAGCTGCCAAGGTTTTTTTCCGCATTTCTTATGGACTTCTCCCTTCCATGGGCGAAATAATCCATGAGAACATCCACAAGAAACTGTGAATCCGGGGACCATCCTGACACCTCCACTGAACTCCTGATATCCTTTCCTCTGGAAGCATTCTGGATTGATTCTATCTGATCCACTGGCGATCCACGTGATGATGCTATCACTGCTTCATCCACACCTGGAAAGAGTTCCCGTAAAATCTCCTGGCCATGAGAAGGCCATATAGCCTCAAGCACCTTCCTCTCTGAAAAGGCGTCCATCTGAAATCCTTTGTCTGTGGTATGCAGCACCTCAATGATCTTCTGGTCTGGAACATACTTGAAGGGGTATTTTCTCACAAGATCTTCCGGAGTCCTGAAAACTTCCTCCCCGATAATGTAATATCCTGCCTTGACGGCTTCGTTCACCCTGTAATCCATTATGTCCCTGATGAAAGTCCTGTCATTGATCTTTCCCTGCATGTACATTCCCAGAGAATTTGCAGGTATCCCTGAAATATGGGACCCGAGAAAATCACAGGAAAATGAAATATCTGCAGATACGTCCGGAGTCAGAATGTGCTTCAGAATCAGGTTCACTGTGTTGAGGGTGGAATTTTCCATCACATTTAATGTTACTGAAGAAAGATGCGATACTGCAAGAGTGTGTCCGCTGTTCCCTATGGTTATTGTTGTTCCATCAGAAGTGAACTGTACATTTTCATCCTTCAGGAGATCCATGAAGAATTCAACGCCAGGAGACGTGTTCTTGCATGAGCCAAGGAAAAAATTCCGTGAGGAGTAAACCCTGACTCCCCTGGTTTTTGCCAGTGATGAAAATGCAAGCATTCTCCATAAAGGATCATCGAAATGCTGAATGCCTGCAAGCACGGTATCGTCGGTGGAACCGCCTCGTTTCGCATATTCTATACTGCCGAACTGTGTCTTTATCACCCCGAATACGGTGTTCTGATCTGATTCCATGGCCCTGTGTGTCTCACTAAGCCCGGAAAGTATCTGATCAGGTGATTTGGAATATTTATCATAGTTTCCGGAAGCTGCGAGCGACGCGATCTTCTTCTCGTACGCCCTGAAGGGGCAGAACATGCCCCCATCTACGCACTGTGGCACAATAACAGATGGGTCCTGGAACAATTTCTCCATATGCCCCAGAAAATCTCTCTGTTTTTCTCTTGAAGTGCTTTTAAGCCTCATAGGCATTATTTGTTGTCCAGCATCCTGATGGCTTCTGCCCTGACCGTGACAGGAATAGGCACCATGGACTCAACCAGCTGGACCGTGACCTCTTCCTTGCCGGAATCTATTGACATGATCTTGGCCTTTTCGCCCTTGAATGGCCCGTCAATCAGTTCAACGAAAGCTCCGAGTTCAAGGCCGGTGACGGCAGGCTTCGGTGTGAGATAGTGCTCAATCTCCTCCAGCTTAATGTCGCCTTCCACCATTCCCTTGTAGCCCTTAATTCCCTTAGCAATGAATGAAACACGATCGGGATGCATTGTCTCAACGAAAACGTACCCCTTTACCTCATGTGGAGACATTATGGCAAATACCTCATTGGTAGCCTTTTCATCACGCTCAAGCCTTTCCTGCTTATCCTTCTCACTTCTCCTTTCCAAGTCCCTGGAAACCGGAAATTCGTTTCCAACAGTGGTCTTTATGGCAACTATTACCGGTGAAAGGGTCAGATTGAATTCCTTCTGCAGGCGGTGTATTCCATCATCTGATTCCACTGTCAAAACAAAAGTAGCCCGATCCCCGAGGTATCCGCCCTTCGGGGTTGTAAATACAAGCGTGAGCTTCCTCTCTTTTTTGCCATCTATATCAAATTCCTCAGAAATCGGCTTGTTATCGATTGGCGAAAGTGAGAACGCCTTTGTCTTCTGGTCCTGGATGGAGAGTGACCATTCAACCAGTTTATCCACCTGGTTAAACTCCGATGATACCGTGATTCTAAATCTTCTCTTGGAAGACTGTATATTCCTGACAGTGACGGGAACTTCCACCGATCTGTCGCTGCCGATACTTCTGCTGGCAACGTCCATCCTTATCCATTCAAATTGATTTTCCGCATTTTCCATGTTCAAACACACACCTATGGCACGGGCACGTAAACTCCCATTATCAGGTATATGAAAAATCCAACGAGCCCGAGCAGTACAATTCCAACTCCGGTTATGAGAACTACCTTGATATATTCATCCCTGGTGGGTTTCTTAGCCATCCTCAGGATCCTGGAGTATTTTCCCTTCCCTATACCCCCTATCTTGCGCTCTATTTTATTCTGAATATCAAGGAGTTTATCATCCACGGTCATGATTCATCAACTTTCCATTAACATAATAACAAATAAAACCTTTCTCAAATTAGAGAAAATAAATACACAACTAAATTGACTAACTGGCTGGAGAAGATTATGCCTGTGACTCGCCACTACTTAGGA
>JAJZAW010000022.1 GCA_021799185.1 Thermoplasmata archaeon | reverse complement strand
ATCTCCCATAAAGCATGTCATCAACATTTTCCTGGAAAATCACAGTTTTGACAATCTGTTTGGCATATATCCATATGACAGGTATTCTAATAACGCAAGCCTTTCTGCCAACCTTAGCACTCCCCTGAACCTTCTGGGAAACAGCTCACTCCTCAGCAGGCTGAGCAAAATTCCAGCCGGTATTTTCACAACCAGAGATCCAAATGAAGGTTACGTTCGGTATCATATCGACTGGAACCATGGAAAGATGAATGGATTTCTCAATGGTAGCGGCCCCCAGTCCCTCACATATTACAGTGCTGCTCAGATGGCTCCGGAATGGGATTTCGCTGAACAGTATGGCGTGGCTGATAACTATTTTGCCCCGCAGATATCTGAGAGTTCTCCAAATCATCTCTACTATCTTGCAGGTTTCTCGCCCGTTTTCAATGATTATGGCCCTCCTCCATACCTGCCCATATCACAGTCCATTTTTGGAGAACTTTCTGCGTATAATGTATCCTGGGGATTCTATATAAACAATACTCATGAATCATTTCCGGATTGGGAATATCTCTATGGCCATGAAGCCTATGATAGCCATCTCCAGAGCTGGAATCAGTTCCTCAACCAGACAGCCAATGGGACTCTCCCGGCAGTGAGCTATCTTTTCTCACAGGGAACCGGGGACAGCCAGGGGCCTCCTGACAATATACTGAACGGGGAGGAGTGGCTTCTTTATGTTGTGGACAGCATAGAAAAAAGCCCTTCCTGGAATTCAACAGCCATCTTCATAACATACGACGAGTTTGGCGGTTATTTTGATCAGGTTTCTCCGCCCGTCCTTGATGGTGTCCAGTTGGGCTTCAGGATTCCGCTTATTGTTATCTCGCCATTTGCAAAGGAGGACTACATTTCAAATACTGAGATGACACACACGTCACTTCTTGCCTTTATCGACTACAACTGGAATCTCCCAGCTCTCAACCAGCTTGTTTCTGTCTCTAACATACCTATTGATTTCTTCTACTTTTTCAAAACCGGCAGCGGATATTCTGTAAGAAGCCCTGTGCTTTTCAATGCAACGGCTGGCTTCCCAGTGCCTTCAACAATTCATTTCAGCCCTGTAACCGATACATCAGGATTCAATTTTTCCAGGATATTCCCCATGAAGCCTCAGGTTGCCTTTGACAGTCTCCCCTATGCCAGGAATGGTTCGTCGCACCTGAATCTGTCATCCCTTGATGCAGGGATTTATAACAAGGTGAATTACGGATTCACCCCGCTTGATGAGAGCAGTTTATACTATTCCATTCTTGGAATCGTAGAGATTGCAATAGCGGGGCTTTCAGTCTATGTGTTCAGGAGGCATAGAAATGGCAGGTGAACAACGGATGAACAGAATTGCCGGTGCATTTGAGATGCCTGCTGCCGTGTCCATAGTGACAGTATTTTCAATTTCACTGATTTTTGTCATGGCATACGGATCATCTTTCATTTATCTCATAGGCTATACTAACCAGCTTTTGCCACTGTTTGAAGGCATAATCCTCGGAGTGATTGTTTTCACCTCTGCCGGATCTTTCATTGCAGGCAGAAAAATCTCATACCTGTATGGTGCTGCTTTGATTGCTGTCATCCTGTTCATCGTATTCCTTCTGATAATAGTGCTGACGCAGATGGTCGTACCAAACAATCTCCTCACCGTTCTTGCACTCATGATCACAGCGCCATACATGCCGGTCTCCGCATTTGCAATGTCATTTTTCAAAATATCACGTGCACGGAAAATCATTGTGCCTGCGGCTTCATCGGTGATCGGCATTTTATCAATTGCATATATTGCAATAATCTATGAGGCCAGCGGTCAGAACAATCTTGCTTCAATAACAGGACTTCTTGTCTATCTGTCCTTAATATCACTTGCAATACTTTTCATTGCAGTGTTTTTTACTGAAAAAAAGCGTTTCTTCATTTCATCGCAGTGATCTCAGGAATTACTGGGCAAATCCATTCCATCGCTACCACTGAGGGAATGAATACGGCACATAGTCTCCAGCAGGTTGGTTCGTAGCCGGAATATTTTGCAAATGCGTTGACGAGACTATTTGAATGTCAAACCATTTTTTGACCTGATGTACTATGCATTTTAAATGATATATGGGAATATTGGGCCATCAGCCAGGAACAAAATAAATACTGCGTATGACATACTGAGGTACAATCAAGTATACTGATGCAGATAGAACATTTATTCATAAGGTGAACCAATGGCCATCGTTAAACAATGGATAAAAATTGAGGGTCTTGAAAAAGAGGAAATTCTTGCAGGCTTGGGTTTCAGGATTTCCCCTGATGGATACATGAATATTGATGGGGAAAGTGCAAAATCTATAGATGGATCCACAGGAATAAAGATAAGTGATGTTAAGGGCGTCGTTCCGGGCTCACTTGCTCTTATTACAGATGTTTCAGAAATAGAATTGATTGAGGAGTAGTTGCAGAAATACCTTTGCAATCCTTCCTGAAAATTATTTTTTAAGCCCTTAGGAATGATGCGAAATGGTTAGGAGCCGGGATAGAAAATCCAGATTTGTATAGCAGCTCCGGTGATCGAAGCATTTATATCGGGAAGCTTACAGGAAATCTCATAATAAATGTCAGCAGGTCGTCAGAGTAGTTCGAAGGGGCATATCTCCATAAGCTCTCAAGTGCTGCTAGCGAAGGCATAAAGAAACCATGATTGATCTCAGTCTTATCCGATTAAGAGATCAGCGCGATTGATGCACTGGAAAAGGCCATAGTAAAATGGTTCTGTGAGCTGACCTTATATTATGAATTCATCCCTACATTCAAATGGATCGCAGATCCTGAAAACTATGCAGTGATGAAAGGCACATATTGAAGAAAGAAAATGTGTTGAGATTTATTTTACACGGGTATAATTAAGTAGTTTCTCTAGATCATACATGCATGAAAGTAACAGCAATTCTACCACCGTTCCTTCCAATAGATGAAATCAGAAAGACAGCATCCAGCATTTTACCAGGAATTGAGATCAGGACAGACCTTGATTTCGAAAGTGACAGCAGCGATGTTCTTATTGCTACAACCTTCACAAAGATCGGAAAGGATGAACTTGATAAGTTTCCATCGCTGAAATTTCTGCAGATTGCAAGCACAGGCTACGACAATGTTGATCTGGACGAAGTCAGGAAGAGGGGAATAATCCTCTGCAATTCGCCAACATCTAACAAGGAAAGCGTTGCTGAGCACGTCATCGGTATGGCCCTTTATTTCCTCAAGGACTTCAAATACCTTGATTCTGAGATAAGAAGCGGAAACTGGCCTTTGCTCACGGCTTCCCGTGACCTGAAGGGCAAAATATTTGGAATTGTGGGGATGGGCGCAATTGGAAAAAGGCTTGCAGAAAGGCTGGTTGTTATGGGTGCAGGAGTGATATACTATGATGCAAAAAGACTTCCGGAAAAATCAGAAGATGATCTGGGTGTCACATATGTTGCACTTGGAGAACTTATTTCATCATCAGATATTATATCGCTGCACGTTCCACTTACCGATGAAACAAGAAAGATGATTTCAAGAAAGCAGTTTGATGCCATGAAGCAGGGGTGTATCTTCATCAACACATCACGTGCAGAGGTTGTGAACACGCCCGATCTCATCAGGGCACTGAAGGAGGGCAGAATAAGGGCAGGTATTGATGTGTACGACAGTGAACCTCCGGACTTCTCATCAGAACTTTTCAGGATGGAAAATGCACTTTTCAGCCCGCATATTGCGGGGGTAACAATTGAAAGCCAGGGTCGATTTATAGAGGAGACTGTGGCCAATGTGATAAGATTCCTTCAGGGTGTTGATCCCATGAACAGGGTGATCTGATGAAGGGTTTCGAAATATTCTCAAAAAGCCTTGAAAAGCTTGGACTGAAACAGGTTTTCGGCAACCCCGGCACCACTGAGATACCCATGCTCAGGGGGATAGCAAATTACTACCTTACGCTCCATGATTCAATATCGCTGGGCATGGCGGACGGTATGGCGCAGGCATCCGGATCACCGGCAGTATGCAATCTTCACACAATGCCCGGGCTTGGAAATTCCATGGCATTTCTGCATACTGCATACCACAACAGATCACCAGTCATTGTTACGGCGGGGCAGCAGGATTACCGGCACATCTTCTACGAGCCCATTCTTTCCGGTGACCTTACCGGTACTGTATCAGGACTTGTGAAATACAGGTACGAGATAAAGGAGACTGCAGATATCTACAGATCACTGAGGCGTGCCTACCAGATTGCCATAACACCGCCTATGGGGCCTGTGTTTCTCAGCTTCCCCATGAATTTCATGGATCAGGAATACCATGAAGCCTTTGACGATTTCACACCTGTCAGGCAGGAATACGTCAATTCCGATGCCGTGAAGGATATTGTGTACCGGATAAACAATTCCGCTAATCCCGCCATAGTGTTCGGATACGAAATAGATCTTTACGGGGCCTTCAAGGAAGCACAGGATTTCGCACATAAGGTTGGCTGTCCGGTATATGGGGAACCCTTATCCAGCAGGGGATGCTACCCATCCGATGATCCACAGTATGCGGGAGATCTTCCGCCGGCCGCAGCACTTATTGACATGAGGCTTGCAGCCAATGACCTCATCATAATTATCGGAGGCGATCTAACCCTTTATCCATATACGCCGTCTCCGCTGCTTCAGGGCAAGAGCATAATCTGCATAGGAACCGATATTTCTGGAAGAATAGGGAATGGATACGTTATGAATCCAAAGATATTTCTAAAGGAGGCTGCAAGATCGGTGAAAAAGAAGGGCAGTTTCTCCAGAAGTGTGGATTATACTGCCAGAACTGCTGTTACCCTTGCAAGGAAAAAGATGGAGCCTCTGTATATCATGTCAAGGATAAAACGTACATTCCCGGATCACGTCATTGTGGATGAATCCATATCGGCTTCACAGATACTGAGGAATGTTGTTGGATACAGGCCGGATTCTTATTTTACTGCAAAAACCGGTCAGCTAGGATGGGGCCTCCCTGCAGCTGCTGGTATTTCAATGTCCAGGGACCGTGTACTTGCCGTAATCGGAGACGGAGCATTCATGTACACATTGCAGTCCCTCTGGACCATAAGAAGATATAACCTGCCAGTCAAGATTATAATTCTCAACAATGGCGGATACATGATACTGAGAAGCTTTGCTGAGAGCTATTACTCGGACATGAAGGACAGGGATTTCCTCCAGCCGAGAATGGACATCCCGAAAATAGTTGAGGCATTCGGCATTGCGGCGCGCGTTGCTGATTCAGAGCTTGATAGCCTCGAATGGCTCAAAGAAGGCAGGGATCCGAAAGCACTGGTAATCAACATCAGCGAAGATATACCGAAAATGTTCATCTGACTGGAGAAATTCAGTCAGCGAATCATGTGCCGGCAATCCCCGGATGGAAACATGGCTTCATTCATCAGACATGATCAGGCCGTAAGCCACCCTGTCAAAGTCGCTTTCGTGCTCATTGAGAAACAGATGCCTTGTCTGGGTATACTCCAGGATGCCTTCCAGCCCAAGTTCACGGCCGATCCCGCTCTTCTTGAATCCTCCCCTTGGTGCCGCGGCAGAAAGCAGGTGGTAATCATTTATCCATACCGTTCCTGCCTCTATCTGCGATCCTATTTCCCTTGCTGCTTTCATATCCCTTGTCCAGAGCCCAGATGCCAGCCCGTACTTGCTTGAGTTTGCCATTTCTATGGCCTCAGCTGCGCTGCTGAAGGATGTTACTGTCAGTACAGGGCCGAATATCTCCTCACGGGCCACGGTCATAGATTGTGTAACATCGTCCAGTATTGTTGGAGGGAAGAACAGCCCATTCTCGGGCACCTGTTCCACAATATCCCTTTGAAAAACAACCCGGGCACCCTGGGTGGTCCCTTCATCCACGAGATCGGTGATTTTCTTGAGCTGATCCCTGGTTGTAATGGCGCTGATTTCTGTTTCCATGTCAAGCGGATTCCCTGCCTTCATGCCCTGGAGATGTTTCTTCATGCTTTTAATCAGCTTTTCCTTGACGCTGTTATGAACAAGAAGCCTGCTGCCGGATTCACACAGCTGCCCTGAGTTCAGGAATATCCCGAAGAGAATTCCCTTTGCAGCGTGATCCAGATCGGCATCTGGCATTACTATGTTGGGAGATTTTCCTCCAAGTTCCAGGGTGACTTTCTTGAGATTTTCTGCGGCCATGCCCATTATCCTTTTGCCGGTCTGGGTCGAGCCTGTAAAGCTTATCATGGATACCCGATCATCGGTGCATAGGGTGTTGCCAACCTCACTGCCGGTGCCTGCCACAATGTTTATCACGCCTGGAGGAAAGCCTGCATCCTGTATATCCCTGGCCAGCATCAGCGCAGTGACCGGAGTGTGGTGGGATGGCTTCAGGACAATGGTATTTCCCGCCAGGATAGCGGGAGCAATCTTCCACACTGCCATGAGGAAAGGCACATTCCATGGAGCAATGGACCCAATGACGCCCATGGGTGCATTCTGCACTATCCCCGTGGTGTCAGGGTATTCTGGGTGTGTAATTTCCCTTGAAAATTTGAATTCATCAGTATTTGCGAAGTATTCAATGTGGGAGATCCCCAGGGGGATATCCATCAGCGTGCTCTGCCTTATGGTTTTGCCTGTGTTGGCTGCTTCCATTCTTGCGTAATCATAACTCTTATCCTGCACAAGTGAAGCAAGTTTTGCAAGGAGCCTCTGCCTTTCGCCTATTGATGTCTTAACCCATATTCTATGAAACGCGGCATCCGCAGCGTCTATTGCCTCAAGGGCAGATTTCCTTGTCCCAAGGATTACGGTAGCAACCTCTGAGCCGTCCGCAGGGCTTACAAGCTCTGTTTTCTTCCCATCCTCAACAAACTCACCGTTAACATAGTTTCCCATGATTTCAGCCAACTCGCCATCACCCTTGTGTGATGAACAATGCTATGCTAATAATCTTTGCCTGTCAGATACGCCTGGATTAATAAGTTTAAGTGCAAAAATAAGTTTTCCTCCAGCTTTGTAATGCCTGAATAAAGGTGGAATATGGGCTTCCCAAAATTTAAAATATATGGAACAGCATAAGTTTATGTTGTAGAAATGCCACCTTCACACGCGGACCCCCGCAGATGGGGCATTCTGATGGGCTTTACACTCATCTCAATGTCGTCACAGATAGTATGGCTGAATTTTGCTGGCATTGTGAGCCCCCAGACACAGGACATATTCCATGTTGGCTTGGGACAGATAGGATTAATATCTGCAGTCTGGCCACTTGTATTCATTCCTCTGTCAATGCCTGCCGGCCTTTTGGTGGATAGATGGGGATTCAGAAAGACTGTCCTTCTTGGAGGAGGAATAATCATGGTCTTTTCCTGGCTGAGGATTATTTCCGGCACAAATTTCACATCACTTTTCGTGTTTGAAAGCCTTGCCGCAATTGGCCAGCCATTCATATTTAACAGCATTTCAAAACTATCTGGCGACTGGTTCCCTGCAGGGGAACAGACAGTTGCAAACGGAATTGGAACCATGGGGCAGATCATGGGAATGATTATTGCCCTTGTGGTTGTTCCAGTAATGGTTCCTGATGCCATTTATGCGGAACTGAGAAATAATTTCATTGCTGTTTCAGCAATTGCCACAGCATCCTTTGCCATATTTATGGCCTTTGCGAGGGACAGGCCTTCTTTAGAACTTGAAAAACAGCCAGAAAGCGAAGGGATTCGAAGCCAGATGAAGGCACTCATAAGCCTCAGAAACATTGTGATACTCATGATTCTGTTTTTTATTGGCGTTGGGATATTCAGCGGCTTTGTTCAGTGGATTGAGGCAATACTTTTCAGCAGGGGAATTCAGCCGCTAACCGGGGGCATCACGGGAGCGGCAATGCTCATCAGCGGAATATCCGGCATGGTCGTGATATCGGTGATTGCTGACAGGTACAAACGCTTGAAATCCATACTGATAATAAACACATTCATAGCCGGGGTATTTCTGTTTCTCTTCAGCTTCCGTGTAAATCTAATTTACTACATTGCTGTGGCGGTTGTCATAGGATTCTTTCTTCTTTCCCTTGCCCCTGTTGGCCTTCAGCTCTCACTTGAAACAGCCGGAGAAAAGCGGGCAGGAACAGCTGCAGGCATGGTATGGCTCACATCGCAGGTCGGTGCGCTCTTCTTTATCCTTCTGCTTCCAGCGGTGGAGGGTGCACAGGCAGCAAGCAATTTTATGCCCGAAAACATATGGTTTCTGGCAGTAATATCAATGGCTGTACTGGCAATGGCCGGATTTGGCCTCAGCTTTGCCATTAGGGAGGGAGATCATGGAAGAGCATTCAGAGAATCAACAGAACCAAGCCCTGAGGAATAGGAAGGTTGCACCGTGGCTGCTCATGATGGATCTTGATGGGGCCCTATGGGATCATCTTGATATATCCACTGTGAGCCCCCCATATCACCGGTTGGGATCAGGAAAGATTGGAGACAACAATGGCACAGTAATAACTGTTTTTCCAGAAGCACTGGAATTTATCAGGTGGTGCCGTGAAAACGGCGCAATTACCAGCACACTGAGCTGGAACTACAAAGAATATGCCATGGAAGCTCTTGAAAAGCTCGGAATCATGGATCTCTTCGATTATCATGAAACCGAATTTTCACCTGCCAAGGATCAGCGATTGCTTCAACTGCTTGCTGAACTTCGGGCAAAGGGCCTGGCAATACCTCCAGAAAGGGTGGCATATGTGGATGACAGGGATATCCACATGGATGACATACGCAGGAATGTGGGGAATATTGTTTTCCTGCATATATGGAAGGAAGTTAGGAACTATCAGGAAGCCCGCAATATTATCAGAGCCAGAATCATCGGGGAATGAAGCTGATCTCCCTGCTGTTTAGTGCCTTCATGGATTTGATATTGTTTCTGTAGTAGGAGAGGAACTGCCGGAACATGCTGTCATATGCGGCTGAATTCCTGTTGTCAGGATGGAATTCAGTTGCATTCTCCTTCAGGATTTTCAGGCCGTCAACCTTCATGAGGCCGGTACCAATTGCAGAAAGCAGTGCCACACCCCTGACAGTGGAATATCTAGGATTCTCCACCACTATGACCGTACGGCCAAGAACATCCGCATAAATCTGAGACCATATTGCTGAAATGACTCCACCTCCCGCCATAAGTATGCTGCTGGCCCTGCTGCCTGCAAACTTTTCAACTATGCCAAGAAGCCATCTGGAATTCATGGCGACCCCCTCCATTACTGATCTGATTATGTCGGATCTGGTGTTGTTAAGGCCCAGGTTGAAGAATCCACCCCTGAGGAAAGGATTCTCAACGGGCGCCCGCTCACCAAAAAGCCATGGAAAGAACATGAGCCCGTTTGCGCCCGGGGAAGAAGATCCGCACTCATGGCCTATGACATCATATTTTTCAGGGCCATGCATTGACAGTATCCCTGAAATGTACTCAAGGCAGTTGCAAGCATTCTCCTGTTCAGCTGCAATGAAATATTTGCCGGGGATGGCAGAGGGGAGCGAAGCTATGTTATGGAATATGTCTGTCTTTTTGAATGGCACATGGGCCGTTACCCACGACGACGTTCCAAGATATATGTGCATATCACTGCTGTCGACTGCCCCCACACCAATGAGCGAGCACTGTGTGTCACCGCATCCTGCAATAACATCAGCATCTCTGGAGATACCCGTGGCTGCTGAGACCGGTTCAGCAATGTTCCCCACGACAGTCACCGGCGAAACAAGGTCTGGAAGCTTGGACCCATGGATGGAGTTCATTTTTATTAGGCGACTGCTGTACCTTACATCACCTGGATTTCTGTTGTCCGTGGACCACAGAAGTGCAACATTATCCCAGGATGCCACGATCCTTCCGGTGAGCTTAGAAACTATGAAGTCCTTTGGCTCCAGGAATTTGTAGGCCCTATCATAGGTTTCAGGCATGAACTTCTTCATGTAGAGAATATGAGAAAGGGAATCCTTTCCGGAATGAGCGGGGGCTCCGCCGGTGATTCGCAGCCATCTCACAAGCTTATCAATCCGGTATCCGGAAAGGGATGGAAATCCTCCCGAAATTTCCCTGATTAACTCTTCCCCCCTGGTATCCATCCATACAATGGCTGGTGCAATGGGATTGCCATTGCTGTCAACAGCTACCGTACCAGACCACTGCCCTGTAACACCGACTGACCGTACCCTGCCATTTCCGGAAGACTTCATCACATCCCTTATACCATTGATGACAGCATTCCACCAGTCTTCCGGATTCTGCTCTGCCCTGCCGTCCCCTGAAACAAAAAGGGGATATGTATTGACAGCCATGGCAATGATGGATGCGGAACTGTCTACCAGTGCAACCTTGCAGGATGATGTTCCAAGATCGATTCCCAGAAACATGTCTCCAGATTGAGTGCCCATATTGCAGATCACTGGCTGTAAAGCCACTCCACGATGTTCTTCAGGAAGAAGCTTACCTGTTCCTCTGGAAGTGCAGACGCCATTCCATACACAGGTGCCATGCCTGCCTCCGATCTGCTCCCCATTGAAGCTTCTTCAACGGATGATCTCAGATCCTCCAGGAATTTCTCCCTGACACCAGGATAGGTCTGCCTCATTGTCAGTGCAATGTGGAAGGCCGGCGGATTTGCCAGGCCGCTCAACATCCACCCTTTTTTTCCCATAATGTCCATGATTCTGTATGCCCCTCCCTTCTCGGATGACATGGCAATGACCCAGAGAGGATCGCCAAGTATGCTGATTCCAGGTATTTTGCGGATTCCTTCCTTTATGAATTTGCCTGTCTCCAGGATTTTCCTGGAGGATTCCATGTACCCCTTCCGCCCCATGATCATCATGACTGCCCATGCTGCCACTATGGGATAGCCAGGCCTGCTTCCTGCCATTGTGGGAGTGAAATATATCCCTCCCTGCCAAGTCCCATTTGCGTAAATCTGCTGCTGAAAGAGATCGCTGTTCCGGTAGAGCAGGACCGATGTACCCTTGGGCCCAAATCCATATTTGTGAGTATCCATGGATATTGATGTTACTCCCGGCAGGGAGAAATCAAATTTTCCTGTATGGTACCCAAGCTTCTCAGCCCATGGTATAACAAAACCACCCAGGCATGCATCAACGTGCATCCCGATATTGTGTTCGGCAGCTATCCGGGACAGTTCTTCAATGGGATCAATGATTCCATAGGGAAAAGATGGTGCAGAACCCACAATTGCAACGGTGTTATGGTTTACTGCTTCTCTTACCTTCTCAACATCAACACGGAATTCATGGTCGAGTTCAACGAATACAGGCTTCATGCAAAAATAATCGCATGCCTTCAGGAAAGCAGCATGTGCTGAAGTTGGAAGGATTATTTCCGGTTCTGAAATTCCCTTCACAGAGCGGTAATAGTCACGGTAGGTTTTCATAGCAAGAAGTATGCTCTCAGTCCCGCCGGATGTGACTGATCCACGGACCGATTCACCTCCATTCATGATTCCGGATGACATGGCCACAATCTCATTCTCCATCTTGGTGAGGCTGGGCCATATATCCGGATGAAGCGGGTTTGACTGTGAATATATGTGGTAAACCTTCTCCAGGAAGTCAAGAAGTTCATCTCCGCCATGGTAGACCGCACCAGATACCATGCCATGCTTCCATGGCTCATTTTCAGTTTCTGCGTACTTTCTCAGCTGGCCAAGTATATCCTCCTTTTTCATTCCATTTTCGGGCATGTCAGAGATTTTCCTCCGGGGATCGTCATATGGCTTCAACCTCCTCCTGAGATCGTTCATCATCCCTGTAACATCCAGATCGTCCATGGAAAAGTTACGCATTTATGCCCTTAAATTTTTGTGGATAATTCCCCGTGGTATGAATTTTAAAAATTATGTTGCCGGGTTAATTATATATAACAATGTGTTTTCCTCCGTACATAATGGCTGAATATACGCTATCAGATGGCACCATAATGAAGAATGGCGAAAATGTTGGCACAATCAGCCGGGTGTCATCCGGAATGAGAACATCATCCATACTTATTACGGGTAGCCCATCCTTCAGCATTGAGAGGGATGATCTGGGTTCATTCAAAATCTTCAGGAACGGCACAGAGGTTGGCAGGGAATACCGCGGGCTGAAACTTGATTATGAAGGGCAGACATACGAAGTGCCAAGAAAGGAACTTTCAGGTTTCCCCACCGGTTTATATGGCACAGTGCACATAATGTCCGGCGGCATGGTTGCAGGAACAATAACCCGATCATCATCAGGGCTGGTTGCATCATCTGATTTCAATCCGGACGTGATGCTCATCTATCTGGCATTTCTGGGGCCATATGCTTCCGGGAATGCTGCCCCATTGAGATATTATGGAATTAACCGCGGGCCCATGCCCGCTTCATACCGGATAATCTCTCTGGTGCTTGGATTAGCTTCACTGGCATTCCTTGGCGTTGGCGATGGCATTTCCACTAAATTCCTGAACCCGCTGGATGCATTTGCCATTTTTGTTGTGCTTGCCTCGCTCTCATACGCTGTCCGAATCATGGGTCGAAGAAAAGCAAGGGCTTCAGCAGTTGCCCCGTAGAATTACTGCCCATTGGTTATTTTTACTCAAACTGACATATGTATTATATATAAAACGAAAGGCTATTCAACAGATTTCAAATGGCATTTCCGATTAAGAAATGAAAGCAATCACCGTAAATCCGCCCCTTAATGGCTTTGAATACCGTGATGTGGATATTGAGGAAAAGGGCACCAGGATCAGGATCCTTGAGAATGGAATATGTGGCACCGATCGTGAAATTGTGAATGGCCAGCTATCATCTGCTGTGCCTCCATCTGGATACGGCTTCATGGCGCTCGGGCATGAGGCAATAGGCGAAGTGCTGGAAGACAGTGGGCCATTCCGGAAAGGAGATATCGTCATGCCGGTAAACAGAAGGGGCTGCGGGAAATGCCTCAACTGTTTGCTTGGAAGACCTGATTTCTGCGAAACAGGCGACTTCATTGAAGCTGGGATCAAGGGAATGCACGGCTTTATGCGCCAATACATACGCGATTCTCCAGAATATCTGGTTCTTGTGCCGCCCGATATTAGAGATATAGCTATTCTTGCACAGCCTCTGTCGGACCTTGAGAAATCGCTTGAAGAAATTCTTTCGGTTCAGGGGAGGCTGTACTGGAAGTGCAGTGATGGCACATACGGATGCAGGCATGCACTTGTTGTAGGCACTGGCGCCATTGGCATTCTATTTGCGCTTCTTCTCAGAAGCCGTGGATTCAGTGTTACCATTTCCAATGTCAGGGATGCCACTGGACTTGAGGCAACCATATTCAGCGAGGCGGGCATTGCATTCTTCAACTCTTCGCTTGGATATGCCGGATTGAAGCCCAATGATAAGTTCGATCTTATTGTGGAAGCATCCGGATCTGATGCATCGCTTATACCATCGCTCCTGTCGCTCCTCAAGAATAATGCCGTTCTGGGGCTTTTTGGATTTTCACGATCCGGAATGGCGAATCTGACCAGCATTGATCTCCAGAACATTGTCTATAAGTCCATTTCAGTTGTTGGATTGATAAACGGCCAGAAACCGCACTTTGAGGCTGCCATGAGGGACCTGGTCCAGTGGAAGCACATGTGGCCTGAGGTATCAAGATCACTTATAACCAGGGAAATAGATGTCAATAGTATTTCAGGGATGAGTGAAGTGATGTATCGAAAAATGCCTGGCGAGATCAAGACAAAAATAGTCTGGTAAGGAGTCTTGCCCTTATCAAGGGAGGACCGTATGGGGTGTTAATCCCATGTTTATGGATCTAGGAGCGCGGATATTGTCTATTCTTGAAATCTGCCAACAATTCTAGTTGGAGAACCGTCTCCCTTTGAAAATTTTAGCGGGAAGCAGAATGCTTCAACTACCTTATCAGTAACAGATTTCATTCCTGTCAGATTCTCAATAATAAGGATGTCTTTAGGTAGTAGTGCCATATGGGCAGGTGAACCTTTCCTCAGTCCACTCTTGAACGATGGATCCGGAGACATGGTATCTGTGCCAACCATTCTAATATTAAATTCAGTGAGATATTCTGCAGCCTCAGATGATATGTATGGATATTTCCACATATATTCATCAAGGCTCCACTTTTCTTCCCACCCAGTTCTTATGAATACAAAATCGGCATTCGATATCAGATGCCTATTTCTGTGCAAATCCTGGCGAGTGATAGGCTGAAATTCAGCTTTAGTCAGGTTTAGAATGGCAGCGATTCCATGAAAGAAAGCTGGAGAAAACGAATCAATAGTCCTTCCTCCCTCGACATAATGATAGGGGGCATCGATGTGTGTGCCGCAATGTGAATTAAAAGTTATGTTGGTTATCCTTGAGCCTGTATTTGCGTTGTTTACTCTTTGGGCCCTCATTTGTGTGTGTCCATACGCTTCAGGCATTCCTTCCTCATAAGTATGGCTAAAATCAATCCATGTATCAGTCATTTATTCACTTCCGTTAATTTATTGATGATTCCCTTGGTGATAGATTCTGTATTGCCTTTTCCTCCAAGATCTGGCGTGAGATTTTCTCTCTTTATGATCAACTTCCTGGTTGCTTCGTCGATCATGTGGGACATTTTCAAAAGCCTAGAGTCATTATGGCGGTTTCCGAGCCACTGGAAAAGCATTCCACATGATAGGATTTCTGCAATCGGATTTGCTATTCCCTTTCCGGCAATGTCGGGCGCAGATCCATGAACAGCCTGAGCCATTGCAAAATTATCACCTGAATTCAGCGAAGGAGCGAGCCCGAGACTTCCGGCTATACCGGCTGCTTCATCACTGAGTATATCTCCAAACATGTTTGTGGTAACAATTACATCATATTTCTGTGGGTTCAGGAGAAGGTCGAATGCCATAGCGTCAACTATCTTGTCATCGGCCTTAAAGCTGTGAAACTCCTCAGATATCTCCTTAAATACCTGAAGGAAAAGCCCATCTGATATCTTTAGCACGTTAGCCTTGTGTACAGCAGTTACATGCTGCATACGGGAGGCAGCTATCTTGAAAGCTTCCCGTATAATACGCTGTGATCCTTTCCTCGTGACGACCCGTACAGCCATAGCAACGTCATTTGTGGGCATGAATTCTCCACTGCCCATGAACATATTTCTGTCGGCATAGAAACCTTCTGTGTTCTCCCGGACAATTACCAGATTTACCTCACCGTTTGGATAATTCTTGTTAATCCCGTACGATACTGTAGGTCTGATGTTTGCAAAGAGATCGAAATGCTTCCTGATCTTTCCGGATGGGCTTGGGCCTCCCGGGTCCCCAGCAGGGTATCTTCCAACATCAAGTGGTCCAAGTATAAGGCCATCGCTGGCTTCCATTCGTTTAACAGATTCATCTGGCAAGCTAGATCCCTGCGATTTGATGCCTTTCCAGCCAACCTCGACTTCTTTGAAGTCAAGTTTTATGTCATTGAGGAATGCGTCCTGCAGGCTATTTAAAACTTCCATGGAAGCCCGCACAATTTCAGGGCCAATGCTGTCTCCTTCTGCAACTGCAATCCTGTAAATGCTCATTATCTCACATCCGTCTCCTTGTTTATTTCATATTCTATCTTTTCAAGTTGCTTGTTGGCAGTTTCCTTAAGGAAGTATACTGAAATTGCACCTATTATGCTAATTATTGCTATGAGCAAATATGAAAAGTATATTGCATGAATTTTTGTAGACCCCTTAAGTGAAGCTGAAACAATGTCATACCCTATAATGAGGGTGAAGATGACGCCTGACCAAAGCCGTGATATCATTTCATTGAAATACACTCCAGTTTGCCTGGCAGTTGTTGGATAGGTCTCGCTGGCAAACATTCTCCATAGAGGAGAATTAGCGTTGACAGCCCAGAAAACAGCAAAAACCAGTATTACAACGATGACAAGCCCAAGGTGGACTGTATAAAGGAGCGCTGAAAATATAGCTGCCAGAGACATGAGCATAATTCCGAGTCTCTTCCTGCCAACGCGATCAGCTGTGAACATGACGCCCATCTTTGGGAACAACATTATACCATTCATTATCAATGTGAAAAGCAGAGCATAAAAAGCGGTAAAGCCGAAACTTTCAAAGATCGTTGGGGCATAGATGCTAGAAATATAAAATCCCGATAACATAGCAGACGTGTAGATCCACAGCGGAATGGAGTAGCGCAGATATTTTTTCTGAAATAGATCCCTTACACCCGGTTTCGTAGCTTCGACTTCCATGAGGTCCTCAGTTATTACAGGCGCGGGTAGTTCTCTGCCATACAACTTTCTGATCCTGTTTTCGATATCAGACACGATTTTGTCAGCCTCTTCATAACGCCCATTCCGCTCAAGCCATCTGGGTGATTCTGGTATATATTTGAAATATAGTGGATACAGAACAATTGGGATAAACCCTATTGCGAACACAACTCTCCATGAAAACGTAGGGCTCAGGAAAGGTATAGCAAAAAGAGATATGAGCGGTGCAAGAAAATACCCGAAAACAAAAAATAAATCTATGAAACCGATGAAGTATCCCCTGCGACTTTTTGGTATAAACTCTACTAAATAGGAATATGGAAACGCATATACGGCACCAGCAGCAATACCCTGTATGACACGTAAAGCTATAAGGAGCGGAAAATTTGCTGGAATGATTGCAATAATTCCTGACATTCCAAGAAGAACTACGAGCCCCAGTAGAACAATTCTCCTTTTTCCATATCGATCAGCCATCCTTCCCGAAAAGGCCATCCCAATCACAATGCCCACAGTGACAGCGATTCCGAAGAATGCAATTAAAAAGGCTGTGTGCCCCGGAAAATGTCCGAGCACTGTGCTCACGGTACCGGTGATTCCAAGATCCAGTGATTCATACATGTATATGAAACCCACAAGTATCACAAGTGTCCAGTGATATCTGCTTATTGGTAACCTTTCAAGGCGGGCCGGGATACTTCCAGCTTTTTTAGGATTTATATCAGACAAGTCACTCATTATATTCTCCCCATGGAGTATACGTTAATTGAAAGTATAAAGATTTCTATCAACGTGTGCATTGATAGAAAACTTTAAACACTGTTTGAAGTTACCATTACAGAGGACACATGAGTTATTTCATCGTGCCTCTGGGTATGTGAAAAAATGCAGGAGTTAAAAATTACAGGAATTGAAGTTCTCAACCTAGTGGTCCCAATAACTGATCTTACCACACCGCCGGAGAGCCTGCCATACTACCAGGAACTTAAAGGCATAGTGTTTGGGTCGTATAAAAGTGTGATTGTAAAGGTAACAGGAGAAAATGGCATTGTTGGTCTTGGAGAATGCATGACAAGATTAGCTCCGGAAGCACTTAAAAACATCATAATGGACGTGTTCAGGCCAATAATATTGGGAAAGAATGCCTTTGATTATGAGTTTCTGTGGGAAGAGATGTATGCCACAATGAAACAGCGCGGCCATTACAAAGGATACATGATAGAAGCCCTCAGCGGAGTTGACATGGCTATATGGGACCTCATGGGCAAAACTCTGAAACTTCCAATTTATAGCCTGCTGGGGGGAAAATTTCGCGATGAAATCCAGTGCTATGCTTCCTCCATCCGATTCAGGAAGCCGAAAGAGGTGGTGCAGGAGGTTAGAAATATCCTGAATGAAGGGTTCAATCAGGTAAAATTGAAAATTGGTAGAGGCATTGAGGAAGATGCACTGGCAGTGAAGTTGCTTCGCCAAGAGTACGGCGATGATCTCACAATAATGGTGGATGCAAATTCAGGCTACTCAGTAAATTCTGCCTTAAAACTGGGAAGAATATTTGAAAAATTTGATGTTTTCTGGTTCGAAGAGCCCATACCTCCTGACAACATGCCAGGATATCATGAACTTACGCAAAAGCTAGATATACCCATAGC
>JAJZAW010000148.1 GCA_021799185.1 Thermoplasmata archaeon | reverse complement strand
GTTCCGATGCGACCTTCAACGCAATCCGTCTTGCCAGGGCTGCCACTGGGAAGGATGTTCTACTCAAATTCGAAGGGCACTATCATGGATTACATGACTACGCAGCAATATCCGTGGAATCTCCGCAAGCGGTGAGCGGTCTGAAGAGATTCCCAAGACCGCTGGCATATACAGCAGGCATTCCGGCGGAAGTAATGGATACCGTGGTTGTTGCCAACTGGAACGATCCAGAGAGCCTTGAGAGAATCCTCAAGATCAGGGGGAATGAAATAGCAGCCATTATAATGGAACCAATAATGGCCAATTCCAGCGTTGTTCTGCCGGATGATGACTATCTTAAGGCAGTTAGAGAACTTGCAGATGAATATAACATAGTGTTCATCATGGATGAGGTCATCACTGGCTTCAGGGTAAGTGAAGGCGGGGCCCAGAAACTGTATAATGTGAAGCCCGATATTTCTACCTGGGCAAAGGCACTTGGTAATGGACTTACGATCTCAGCAGTATCCGGCAAAGCAGAGTATCTGGACCTAATAGGCAATGGAGTTGCATATGGCGGCACCTACTTCGCATCGCCCATATCTCTCGCTGGTGCTCTGGAAAACCTGAGAATCCTCTCAACTAACGACTTTGAGCCCTACAGGCACCTGAAGAAGATAACAAGAAAGCTTGCCAAGGGAATTGAGGAAGTTGGTGATGAGCTGAATGAAGACATGCTAGTGAACTGGGAAACAGGTCTTCTCTCCTTTGCGTTCAGTGAACTGAGAAAGGTCAAAAACTACAGGGAAACAATTCAGAGTGACTGGGAGAAATACCAGGCTGTCCAGAAGATTATGCTGAAGAAAGGTATATACCTGCACCCAGACGCCTTCGAAAGGATACCGTTGTCAACAGCACACAGCGAAGAGGACATTGACGCATTCATAAATGCTCTCAGAGACAGCATTAAGGAATATAAGGAGACAGAAGAGTAGCCTTGCTCTTCTTCTTTTTAACATATTTTTTCGACCAAGAATAACAGTAAGGGATGGGCTGAATAGACTGCTATATATTTTTTTTCTGATAATTTCAGCAAGTTTCCAAACAGAACAGTCAGCTTTGTGTTGGCTTTGAGATATGGAGGCAATACCTTCCATCATTTTTTGAAATTCGAAATAATCATGATCCCTGACATACTCGTAAGTGGCATGAGGGGCTGTTAACATCACATTCCACAATTATCAAGGAGGATCCACTAAAAATCTTCATTTGAATATTACGTTTCAAGAGCTAGAAAATCATGTAAAATTGTTACATTTAAGCACCTTTGGCCGACATTTGCGGGGGAACCATCAAGACGAGTAATCTAATTTGGTTTTCCTGATATTTGAGAGTTAGGCACATAGACGTATACAACTAATAAGATTGAGAAAAAGATAGCCAGGATGAAACCTGTTGACATAAGATATGAGTTGACATTGTTCTGGCCGTCAAAAAGGAAAACTAAGCCGTCTATTCCAGCAAGCAAAACAGATAAAAAAAGACCTACGGCACTGATCAGTATATTCCTCTGACCTGTCCCAATGGAAAGAAAGAGGATACCCAATGATATGAATCCTATAAGTATTCCAAGGAACATATGAACCATGACTATCTGGAACCCGCTGTATGGTCCATATCCCATCATGAGGAAATGTGAGATAACTGGGATGACTACGAAAAGATTGATGTACATGCCTAGAAAGAACTGTATAAAAAGGAAAAGAAACAGCAAGGTTATCATGGCAGACAGACCATGGTTCATCATCTTTCTCATAGGCATCATGTAACAATATAGTAGCCAAATATTCTTAAAACTTTGCTCATGAACAAAGGTTTCGCAGAAAAGTATAATTTTCTCTGAGCATTTAAAATAATAATCAACTTCCCTGAGGAAATTGTACAAATATTTGTTATGGGATATACGCTGGAAATCCGGTGAAAAAGAAATCACTAGTTGCAGAGAATCATCTGGGAATATCCAATATTGAGGGATATTTGTAAGGACAGTGACAACGAAATACTGCCCCAAGGAATATCTTGAAGGAACAGTATATATCATAGTTTAATGAACAAACCAACCAGACTCTTTCCATCATCTAGTTCCCTGGGACTCAGGCATTATTCAGGTTACCTGAATGGATTCCATTTCAAACTCAAATTAATAAAAGTAATAAGGAAATTCCTATTTTTTCACATGTCCACACAGTCCTAGAAATATATAAACGAGAATGAGGTTCCAAAAATAATAGCATTCAACAACGTGTACACAAGAATTTCTTCGGTAATCGTAATTTGCTGTGGATGAATGGAACGACTGAAAGATAATGTGAAAGACAGTCAAAATATCCTGAAGTGGCTTCACAATAATCAGTACAGAAATTCGCAGCGGATACATAAAAAATCAGACCTGAAATTTCGTCAATCTGTGCTGAAAAGAACAATATTTTCCAGATCGCTAATATTGATCTTAAGACATGGGTACTGATCTGTCCTGACTGTGATTGTTGTCCCGTCAAAATTCAAGAATTCCGCCTGGAACGGTTCGTCCATAGACACAGAGGAGTGATCAAAGGTCTCGCATCTTTCAGCAAGTGCAGTAAGAATGTCACCATAACGTGTGCTCAGCGGATACACAGCTATCTTCTGTCCAGGAGTGAGCTTTCTTATGATTTTCTCCAGTCTGTCATCCATTCTTTCATAATCATTAGTGCATGGATTTAAGGATTGCTGAACAACCTGAATTCAGAGTTTAGACCTATGCAATACGATTCATACAAAATTCCATATATCCTGAGTGTAAGGCAGAAGATGCTTCACAGCAACCCTGTTTTCTGTCTTTCTCGCCACATCAAATATGATGGAATAGTATTCATAGGTGCTGGTAGTGGGAAGAAAAACTGTGATCTGCAACCGCTCTCCGGCCGGCTTGATGAAGAACCTGGTCCTCATTATGTGCTGCTCGTTGGCTTTGTCCCTGACCATGGTCAGGAATGAGTTTCGCATTTCCATGCTGTATAAACAGTCATCAGGCGAAATTGGGGAGAGGCCTTCAACATTGCCATGTATGGGATTCTGGGAATAAAGAACTGTTGAGAAGCTTCCATCGTTGCCCAGTGTATTTGATGCCTCTGCCATGACTTCGCCAGAGAGTATTTCCCTGAGTGATTCCTCACTCCCGTTCATTGGCAGTTCGTAGGTCACAAGGGAAACCGGGTACTCGCTGTTGATCAA
>JAJZAW010000021.1 GCA_021799185.1 Thermoplasmata archaeon | reverse complement strand
AACGAAGCAGCTGAAATGATAAGTTCAGACAGGTCCTGGATCAGGAAGAGAATCACCGAGTATTTTTCAAATCTTAGTGAGCTTTCACCATCCCTTGTTAAAATGGCTTCTTCCCCGTGGGATTTATTGCGTGAAAAAATACTGGGGATAAGAGAGCAGGGGCAATCGGCTTTAACAGGCATAGAGTTCCACCGCCTTGCCGAGCAGTACACTACTGGCAGGCTTGGTGTGGAAAAGATTCCTGATGAGTTATCCGGAATGATGAATGCGCTGGATAGGATCATTGCACGTTTGCCGGAGAAATATGGAAAAGTTCCAGTTAAAACGGAAACACAGATTCTAATTCCTCTCACAGATTTTCTTGGAATGGAAAAGATTCCACGGGATATGTTCATGAAGGGCACAATAGACGCGGTTTTCTCTTCCATGGACGGGAATTCACATTTGATCCTGGATTACAAGACCAGCAGGGATGCAAAAAGTGAATACTGGCAGCAGATATGGTCATACTGCAGGCTTTATTCCGCTTCAACGGGTGCAGAACCTGCCAGCGTTCAGGGTGCAATAGCCTACGTGAATCTCAGGGGCCCGGTGAATTCCGGAGCATCAGAGGCTGAACTTATGGTCAGGGATTTCAGCGAACTGAACAGACAGGCAAAGACGGTTACTGATTGGACACTGAAGGTTGTACAGTATCGCCAGGACCCGGAATCTTTTATTGAGGCGCTTCTTTCAAAGAAGCAGCAGAATGATCTCGATATGCGCCTAGCAGATCTACTGGGATAAAGCCTCCTGATCCAGAAGCCGCAGGTTTTCCATTTGAACGGTGGCATACCTTCGAAGCAAAGCCCCTGCAGTGACAGCAGCGAGAACAATAATTCCTGTCATGATCATGAGCATCCTTACCCCAATAAGTTCTATGGCCATTATGTACAATATCAGCAACAGGATTCTTGACGCCACGGCAAGTATCTGCACTTTTCCATTGAATTGTCCAATCTCCCCGGCCGGCACGTTCCTCATGACAAGCGTATTTCTTGATATTCTGTTTCCTGCATTTCCAGTGCCATGGCTGAACTGTAAGATAAAGAATATTGCAATCAACGGGAACAGTGGCATCAATATGCTTCCAGCCACATAGATAAGTGAAAACATAATGGCGGAACGGAATTCTCCAATTTTCTTTATGGCAAGGGGTGCCAGCAGCCCGGCCACCACAGCTGAAACCGCATATATTATTTCTGATTCAGCAAGGGTGCCTGGCGTTCCGTGAAGCAGCTGAGCTATGAATATGGGCTTTAGATAATTGCCGGATACTACAGCTACATATGGCATGTTGAAGAGAAATATGAAAATGACAGAGCTCAATTTCATCTTGCGGATCACAGGTTCTGCAGAGGGTGTGTTCTGTCCTGCCAATACCGTCGCACCGGCGTTCCGGACAAATGCCAGCGGAAATAACAGGAATATCCCGGCTGCGCCACTGGCCACGAGAATGTATGGCAGTGGGATCATGTTCCAGAATATGGCTGAAATTGCTGCACCCAAAATCACCGGGGTCTGCCCCAGTATTTCTGAAAGTCCGCTGTAATTTCCTGCATCCCTGCGTTTTATCAAGGACTGCGCAATTGATGCGTAAACCTGGTATGCAACTGTGTAATATGTTTCAATAAGGACAAGCATTACCAGAAGGGCCGCTTCAATGTTGCCCAATAGGACGATCTCAAGCCCCACAGCCATGACAGAAATGGCAAACACTATCTGATTCACTGCCTGAATTTTCCTGCGCTCCATTCTATCTATGATCCTCGAAAGATAGGGCTGTATCATGAGTTCAACCACAAGGGAAAGAAGCATAGCAATTCCGAATGCAGCAAGGAAGGATCTGTTATTGGCCAACCTGAAAACAATGTCGATGTCTGCAGGCACTGGGGCTATTAGGCTTGCAAATCTTGCCAGGGACAGATTTCGAAACTGGTTGTATCCTTTCATTTTTAACATAATAAGAGCTGTGGGAGATTAATAAAATAATCAATTTGTAAAGTTTATAAATAAAATATAGTAATATTTAATTGCTGGAAGGTACTGGCATTGCATGCAGGAATATCCCACTGAAACCAGACTGATACTCCTTCTGAAGGAAAAGGGGCAGAGGAGCCTCCAGGATCTATCGCAGGATCTTGGAATTTCAAAAATGGGTGTGCTGAACCATATAAAACAGCTTGAATCAAGAGGACTTATAAGAAGAATTCAGAAGAAAGGGCGAGTCGGAAGACCATACTACCTTTTCGCAGTTACAGAGGATTCCAAAGAGAACCTGGCGAATTCAAATGCATGGATGTTGCAAAGTCTTGTAAGTTATCTCAAAGAAACCGGACATTCAGACCTGATGGAGCACTTCCTTAAGGACAGGTATGAACAGATAAGGATTGATTATGAAAAAAAGTTGAGCCACACAGCAAAAGGCCAGAAAATTCAGGAGCTGGTCAGAATGAGGGAAGATGAAAGTTATTTTCCGGTCCTCAAGGATACAGGGCATGATTCCTTTGATCTGCAGGAATTTAACTGTCCCATATACCAGATAGCCAGGTATTTCGGAATTGCCTGCAATCTGGAAACCCGCCTGTTTTCGTCTGTTCTGGATATGGATGTGGAATCCACTCACAGGCAGGTGGATGGTCATGGCGTATGCAGGTTTATAATAAGGCCGCGCTCTGAAAAAGAATGATTCGTGTGAGTTTGATATTTCCTCTGCAGTGGATTAAAATAATGATAAACTGATGGAATTCAGTTCAGTTTTTCCACGGCCTTCTTGATCTCCTCGAAATCCGGTAAGTTTCCGGCATTTTCAGTAACCCATTTGTATTTCACGTTCCCGTCCTTGCCAATCACAAAAACTGCTCTCTTTGATGCGTGAAATCCCTGTATGTTAAGGAAGCTGTCGTAGAGTACGCCATACTTCTTGCTCACTTCTGTGGTGATATCACTGAGCAATTCAAAGTTCAACTTGTTAGCCTTTGCAAACTCTGACTGCGCAAAAGGCGTGTCAGTGCTTATTCCTATGACTTTTGCCTTGAGGTTGTTGAAGCTTGCCATGGAATCACGGAACGTGCACATTTCCTGGGTGCAAACTGAGGTGAAAGCGCCTGGAAAGAACGCAAGCACCACGTTCTGGCCTTTATAATCAGACAGTTTCTTTTCCTTCAGCGAGGCATCAAGCAGTTTGAACTCAGGTGCCTTTTCTCCAACATTTACCGACATATAATTCTACCTCTCCAACTTATATACCACGTGATTTGCACAACTCTGGACATTGCAAATCATACAACCCTGACGGGCGCACATGGTATTCAAATCATTGCACGAAGACATATAAATGCTTCTAAATAGGCATTCTGACAAAAGCAGGCTCAGACCTTCATTTTGTCATGATTCAGGGATACAGCAGTAGAACGGGATTCCAGGAGAACGGGGCAGCCAGTGTCCATGGGTACTGTTAAGAGAAGCACGGATTCCTGTTCATACATATATTATACGATACTATTGGAAAGCTCCAGGTGGTTGCACAGAGGAGAATTTTTTTCATACTTCAAACACTTCAGCATCCTCAAAAATTTCAGATGCGGGC
Source organism: Thermoplasmata archaeon (assembly GCA_021799185.1). Classification (GTDB taxonomy): domain Archaea; phylum Thermoplasmatota; class Thermoplasmata; order Thermoplasmatales; family Thermoplasmataceae; genus UBA509. The sequence continues at coordinate 14,924 of JAJZAW010000021.1, read as the reverse complement.
AGGCAGGCATCTCAAAGCGCACATAGGTACTTGCCGCAATAGAATAAATATGTTTTTCCTATTTACCCTGGTTGAAATCGGTTTGGCTTCTTTCGGGGGGAAAAGATTCTTTTCTTGCTGCTGAGATTGCGCGTGACCAGGGGCATGAAATAGGCATAGCACTTACTGTTCTTCCTGAGGAATTTTCAATGATGTATCATTTTCCCAATGCGTCGAAAGCTGAGCTTGTAGCAGGTTTGCGTGGAACTCCCTGGAAAAGCGTTTCTGAAAACAGCCTCGACTCAGCTCTCACTGATCTGAGAAAGCAGGGCTATGATGAACTGATCTCTGGAGCCATTGCATCAGATTACCAGAAAACACGCCTTGAAAAGTTGTGTACAGAAACGGGAATGGAATCATATACGCCACTCTGGCACAAGGATCAATCTGACATCATTAGGGAACTCATAATGAGGGGAATAAGTGCCATGGTTGTATCTGTATCAGCAGAAGGATTTACAGTAAACGACCTGGGCAGAACCATAGATGAAGAATTCCTCAGTGATATGGAAATCAGAAACAGGCGTTACGGCATAAACATTGCAGGGGAAGGTGGAGAATACGAAAGTTTTGTATATTCAGCATATGGCTGCAGCATACATATCATCAGCACACGTAAAATCTGGGAGGGTTCTCACGGCTATCTGTTCATAGAAAATGCAGAGCTTGTTCAGTCAAGAGTGGTCTGAACATTGTCCTGATCTGCAGGTGAAAAGCGCTTAAGATCCATTGAAATGTAGATAATCTCCCTGAGAATCCTCATTAATCTGGAAAGATCTCTGGTTTCCGGCTCCATCATTGTATTGGACTGCGGTATCTTTATCCCCTGGGATCCAAGCCTTTCGATTATTTCCATTTTCCTTGGAGGCATAACCTTCCTATATTCTCTGGCAGGGTCCACGTTGCAGCGCTCAAGTTCCCTGGCGAATACGGGCCTGTTGAACAAGTAGTTGAGCACAAGAAGTGCATCTCCTCCTGAATCCTCACTTCCGGTTCTGGCCACTGCCATACCCACAAGATCATAGATGTCACGGCTTCCGTTCTGGTTAATGGAATAAATCCTTGACGGTTTAATTTCCTTCTCATGCAGAAAACCGGAATCAACCATTGCCTTCAGATAGCCCGTGAGAACCAGTCTGTGGAGGGACCTGCCCTTTTCCTCAAGCGACTTCTGGAGCCCGGATATGGATTTCTCCTCGGAAGTCAGCTCGGATATGATATCGTCCTTCAGAAGCCTCTCAGTGTGTAGGGAATTCATGTACCGCCACCATCCTTTTCAGAGTTCAGTTTCATGGTCTCTTCAATCACTCTTCTGCATATTCTGGCTGCACTGCCGGTAAAGCTCCTGGGGTCAGATATTTCCTGCTGGACGCTGGAAGGCAGCCCTTTCATGTATCCTCCATCCCTAAGAGTCCTCAGGAGTGTAGAATGCGCCGACTGTGCTCTCATGGAAGCCTCTCTTACCAGTTCATGGGCATCCTGGCGCGGCATTCCCGCCCTTGTAAGTTCAGAAACCACTCTCTCGGAAAGCACGAAATCGTCATCCATGAGATTCTTCAACATTCTATCTGGGAATACAAGAAGCGTTTCAAGAATCTCTGCCATCTTCACCATGGCATGATCAGAAAGAATGCAAACGTATGGTATTATAAACCTCTCAGCGGCACTGTTTGTAAGATCCCGTTCGTGCCAGGTCACGGCACCCTCGTATTCAGGGATTATAAAGCTCCTGACAAGGCGCGAAATGCTGCATACATTCTCCGAATTAATGGGATTAACCTTGCTGGGCATTGAGCTTGATCCAACCTGCTTTTGCACATCAAAAAACTCTGACACCTCTCCGATCTCAGGCCTCTGGAGATTCCTTATTTCTGTGGCCACTTTCTCCAGTGAAGTAACGATTCCGTTGATGACAGACAGAAATTCCACGTACCTATCCCTGTTAACGACCTGTGATGATGCATTCTCAGGAACGAGTCCAAGCAACTCCATGACACGATCCTGGATTTCCAGTGCCGCATCTCCAAGGGCCGCGCCTGTTCCAACCGGGCCCATTATCTTGCCCGCCAGTATCCTCCGCCTTGTTTCTCTGACCCTGACTACGTGGCGGTTAAATTCAGACAGATACACAGCCATTTTCAGTCCAAAAGTGATGGGGCTGGCGTGCTGTCCGTGGGTCCTCCCGAGCATGACAGAATTCTCATGCTCCCTGACAAGAGAGGACATTGCTTTCTGTATCCTGGAAAGATCATCCTGAAGATACACGTAAAACTCCTTGATCTGGAGGGCTGTGGCTGTATCTATTATATCATTGGATGTGACCCCGAAATGGACATAGCCAGCTCCATCGTGGCATTTCTCAGTAAGAGCGCGTACAATAGCCATTACATCGTGCCTTATTTCAGCCTCTATTTCTCTGACCCTCTCCACCTTCACGGCGTTGGAATCCACAACATTCTCTATATCAATGTAGGCTTCTCTGGGAATCAGGTTCTGCTCCGCTTCAGCCTGAGCAAGGAACTTTTCAACGCTGAGCATATGGCGAAGCTTTGACTCTTCAGAGAATATGGATTTAACGGCGTCTCTGCCGTATCTGTATTCTATGGGCGATATTGACACATGGGTTTATTCGCAGGATATCCTAAAAACTTTCCAGAGTTGAGGCACGAGAGCAGCAATTGTGCCTGCACAGTAGAAAAGTGCAATTCATCAATTTGAGGCCTGCATGAAACTTTTCCATACAGGCAGAAGCTGCAGATAATTAATTAAGGCAGAAGTATAATCTCTTGCCATTGAGAGTACCCAGGTTTGCCAGAATCAGACCCAAAGGGCGTGATGATGCAGTCGCAGAAATCATAGGCACAATACTCCTCATAGCCGTTGTGATAGTAGCCTTTACTGGGTTTCTTGCGTGGTATATTCCCACTACAACCGCATCCAATGAGAACAGCTTTCAGATCAGTGAGAGGGCTGCCTTTTCCGACTTTGTTGCCCAGATGCATTCCTCCCAGTCAGGAAACGGAACAACCATAACAGGCGCAATACCGCTTGGAGTAGGCGGTGCTCCACCATTTGAACCCCCAACAGATACTTCGGTATCCATCTTCTCATCAGATGCCGGATACCATTCACTGCTTTCTGTGAATTTATCATACACTGTGACAAATCAGACAGTTTCCAGAACAGTATTCCTTCAGAGAAACATAACTGCGGCAGGCGAGATTCAGTCCGGGAGCCAGATGCAGTATATTACTGCCATAAATTACATCATTGAAGATGGTGCGCTTCTGGAATCCTACGGGTCGCCGCAGCCGGCCTCATTCCTGGGGCCACTGCCAATTTCCATCACGCCTTTATCCATGGAGTTGGATATTTTCGGCATATCCGGCCAGAATGAAACATTCTCCGGCACAAATTCTGCCACAGTGACATTTACCTTATCCAGCGGAATGCAAATCTCATTATCAAACCAGAGCCTTTCAGTTTATGGCGGCCAGGTGGTTGCTGTATCAAACATTACGCTCCATTCCATGTCATACACCATAAACAGTTCTCTCTTTGAAACCTGGAATCATGCGCTATATGTGCAGTTTAACAATTCGCTGGCAAGCTATGCTTTCACAAGCGCCCTTTCATCCTGGAATTTTACAGGAATGCCTCTGGATGCCGCCACTGCTGCCGGTGAAGTTCACATCAGCCTTGCCCGTCCAGTGCACCTCCAAACACTAAACATCAAGGATGTAGTGCTGGTGCAGGCTGCCTGAATGTTGCACCAAATTAACCATTCTCCTTATAAAACATTATCTGATAAAAAACCTTAAAAGTAGAAGAAAGCTATCAATTGGATTGAATGTATCAGCAAAAATATGAACTGACAATTGGAAAGATATTTGCTGCCGCAGTGAGGAACAACCCGGAACAGATAATTTCCTACAAGGGAGAGGAAAGAATAACATACAGGGAATTCATGGGAAGGGTAGAGAAGATAGCCCGGGGGCTTGTAAAGCTTGGCCTGAAGAAGGGAGACAGGGTCGCAGTTCTTGACTGGGACACCATCAGATACCTGGAGGCGTATTATGCGGTGCCCATGGCAGGCGGCGTTCTTCACACTGTAAATATTAGATACCCGCCCGAGCTGATTTTCTACACAATGCAACACGCTGAGGACCGTTTTGTTATTATCCGGGATGAATTCATACCACTCATAGAAAAGAGTATACAGCTCTTTGACTTTGTAAATAAATGGATAGTCTCATCAGACGGTCCCAAGCCAGCAATGATGCTACCGGATGCACTGGTATATCAGGACCTCCTCAATGGCGTTGAAGATGTTATGCTGCCAGAGATCAGTGAGGATGACGTTGCCACAACTTTCTACACATCAGGCACCACAGGCTTGCCCAAGGGCGTACTTTTCACGCACAGGCAGATCGTCCTTCACACTCTGGCCATGATCTCAGGGCTTTCTGACGAACCCATAAATCTCAAGAGTACAAACCCCATAATGCCCATTGTTCCAATGTTCCACGTTCACTCATGGGGTGTTCCGTACATGGCCATCATGAAGGGTGAGAAGTATGTGCTAGCAGGACGGTACGACTTCGACAGAATGCCTGAAATAATGGAAAAGGAAGGCGTCAAGGTTAGCCTTATGGTCCCATCCATTCTCTATATGCTTATGTCTGGCAAGAACAGCCAGAAGCTGAAGAATCTTGACCTGAGGGTTGTTGTAGGCGGTGGTGCTCTTTCTGCCGGTCTGGCGCAGATGGCTGATTCATTTGGTATCAAGGTGGTTTCTGGCTATGGAATGTCTGAAACAGCGCCTGTGCTCACACTTGCAACGTACAACCAGAAGCTTTATTCCACGGATGAAAAAAAGAAGCTAGAATATCGCACCAAAACTGGAATTCCCATACCGCTCGTGGAGCTGAAGGTTGTGGATTCTGAAGGCAATGAAGTGAAGCATGATTCGAAATCAATAGGTGAGATAATAGTCAGATCACCATGGCTTACAAGGGAGTATGTGAAGGACGATGATAACACAAGAAAGCTGTGGAAAGGTGATTGGATGCACACTGGTGATCTGGCTGTTGTTGACGATCTTGGTTATCTCTCCATTGTGGACAGGGAAAAGGATGCGGTAAAATCTGGAGGCGAATTTATCCCCACAATAATTCTTGAGGATGTCATCAGCACATTTCCGGGTATTGCGGAGGCCGCAGTTGTTGCGAAGCCGGACAAAAAATGGGGAGAGAGGCCGGTGGCTTTCATAACCGGACTGAAGACCGTAGATCAGCAGAAAATAGTGAACCACATGATGAAATATGTGGAATCGGGAAGGATTGCAAAGTTCTGGATTCCAGATGAATTCATTCCAGTTGATTCATTCCAGAAAACAAGCACTGGTAAAATCGATAAAAAGCCGCTCAGGGAGCGCTTTTCCCAGTAAACTCTTTCCTAAGGGCATCCACAACCTCCTCAACCCCTTTCCTGAGTGGAATGGCATCCTTAATGAGGGGATCAGAAGCCACGAGTTCCCTGGCTTCTGGAAGGACATAATCTTCATGGTGGGTGTTTATTTTTTTTCCGGTAACATTTTCCACAAGTTTCAGAAGCTCATTAACGGATGTTCCAATGCCGCTTCCAATCTCGTGGTAACCCTCCTCCACCTTACCATCAATTATCATTCTGATTGCCCTGACAACGTCCTTTACGTGGATGAAATCGCGAACATTATTTCCGTCACCGTAAATCACGGCCTCCTGGCCGGTCAGTGCGGCCTTTGAGAACAGGAAAACTGCACCTTTTCTGCTGGTTGGGCCATATATGTTGAAAAATTTCATAACATGTCTCTTAGTTCCATACATTGTATGATAAAGCTCTATCCATTCAACTGTTTGCTTCTTTGAGAGAGAATAGGGATTGGTAGCTTCCATGACCGATCCAGATGTGGGGAATATGAATGTGGAACCGTTTTTTCTGCAGTATTCAAGCATTCTCAGGGAAAATACCATGTTATCGTCAAAATATTCAAATGGCTTTTCCCTGGACATCCTTATAAGAGTCCGCGCCCCCATATGCACTATATAATCATATTTCCCGTCGATGAACTGGTCGCCAATATCAATGCCGCTGACTTCATATCCCAGATCGCGCAGGGTGCCGTAAACCTGGCTCCCAATGAATCCCCTGTGGCCTGTCACAAGTATTTTCATGCCTGAACATATCAATGTTCCTGTTATTTTTTTGTGCTTTTTCCCTGTAAACAATGTGGATTTGTACCTATAAGATTTAATATCTCACTTGAATAAAGCACTGTGTTATATAATCTCATCCTCATTGTAATTTCAGCGCTCACCGGCATTTCCGTTATATACTACGTTCTTAATTCATACAGTTCAATGAGGTATTCTGGTGTCACACATCCGGAGAATGTGGACCTGAGCAAGGTAACCATTGCAATGCCCGTGTATAACGAAGATGTAAACGTCTTCAAGGAATCCATAGCCTCCGTGGCCATGCAGGGATGTAAATTTGTGGTTGTAGGCGATTCCAGCAACGAGCCGTACCGCTCAATTGTTGAAAAAGCCGGAGGCAAATTTGTCTTGCAGGAGAAAAGGGAAGGAAAAAAGAAAGCAATGTCCAGGGCATTTGATTTTGTAGACACTGAATATGTTCTTCTGGTGGACAGCGATACAATTCTACCGCCAAATGCCATAGCAAACATGCAGAGTTATTTTGACAGCACGGTTGGTGGCGTTGGTGCCAATATTGGAATAAAGAAGACAGGCTCTGCCGTTGCATACGCATCTGAGTTCATAGAAAGGTCCAGGGAGGTTGTGTTCAGGGCAATGTCTGCCCACGGTAGCGTCATGAACCTGGATGGTGCCTGCGTTATGCTCAGAACAGAACTGATCCGCCCATTCATAAAGTCTGATGAGTTTATTGAATCCAAGCTGTTTGGCAGGCCAAGCGTTCTCGGGGACGACTGGCTCATAACGGGTTATATAATCAACAAGGGGTACCGCGCCGTGAAGGATTACAGCACGAGGGTTGAGAGCTATCCACAGGAGAACATTAGGAAGTTCCTCAAGCAGAATGTCAGGTGGGCCAGGTCAGGTTGGATACGGTTCGGCAGGGAACTTATGGATGGAACGGCTGTAAGAGCCGGGAGATTCTACACGTTCGAACTCATATATACCTATCTGCTTCCTGTAATAGTTCTGGGTTTTGGGATATTCAGGTTCTTCGCATTCCTTCAGGCAAATCCCGGTGCGCTTCACTTCATGAACATTGTGGATGATATACTTCTCCTGAGGCCATCGGATGTGGGGTACCTGATCTATACAAAGCTTACCATAACAATGGCAAACATTTCCGGTTCAATGATATTCCTTGGGGCGGTAATAACGCGAATGAAGGGCGAAAAACTAAGGACAATTGCATTCGGTGCAATTGGGCTCCTGGTACTTTTCGTGACAAACATTTACGGTATATTCACGTTCTGGAAGAGCGGAAACCACTGGCTGACCAGATAATTCCACAATACAATTTTTTTCTGCGGGAAATGTGTACATGTTTTCCTGTGGTTTCAATCATTGCCTGTACGGTTTGCAAATCTTAATAGGATTAATAGTATTTATTTGGCATAAATGATGCCTTCAAGTGATCACGGTTTGGAAGACAATGATGAAGATTTTACAACATCAGATGCTGAACTTCAGGAATATCTTGAGAAACTGAGGGTCAAGATCAAGATATTTGGTGCAGGAGGAGGCGGTTCCAACACAATCAACAGGCTTATGAGGGAAGGTATAAAGGGCGCAACGCTGATAGCATGCAACACCGACGCGCCGCATCTGCTGAAGACCAGGGCAAACCATAAGATACTGATGGGAAAAAACCTGACCAGGGGGCTTGGTTCAGGTGCCGATCCCCGCATAGGTGAACAGGCTGCCAGAGAATCCGACCAGGATATAATGAAGTATGTGAGCGGCACGGACATTGCATTTGTTACTGCGGGTCTTGGTGGAGGAACGGGGACAGGATCAGCCCATTACATAGCAGGAAGGGCCAAGGACAGCGGAGCGCTCACCATATCTGTGGTCACACTCCCATTCACATCTGAAGGAAAGATCAGAATGGAGAATGCAATGTGGGGATTGAGGAGGCTTCTTAAATCCTCAGATAGCGTCATAATAATCCCGAATGACAAGCTGAAGGAACTGGTGCCTGAGCTTCCCCTTGAGAGGGCATTTCGTGTGGCTGATGAAATAATAGTAAAGGCAATCACCGGAATATCAGATCTTGTAACGAAGCCTGGCCTCATAAACCTTGATTTCAACGATTTGAGAACAGTTATGAAGGATTCCGGCCTTGCCATGATCGGGATGGGCATGTCGGAAGGGGAACCCGGTCCAAGAGTTGATGATGCAGTTATGAAGGCCATGAGCTCACCCTTTCTCCAGTTTGATCTCTCCAGTGCAAGCGGCGTGATAATAAATGTGACAGGAGGCCGTGACATGCAGCTTGAGGAGGCAAGCAACGCTGCAGAATTCATCAGGAAAAAGGTTAGCCGGAGCACTCGAATAATCTGGGGAGCCACAGTTGATCAAGAATATGACAACAGGATTGAAGTACTAATTGTGGCAACTGGAGTCAGTTCTTCGGAGATACAGGGCACAGAGAAAAAGGAGACAGGCAGCGACATTGACATGGTTTCATAATGATGCGAAAACGCTGCTAAGTCAGCCCCGTGTATGGTAACAATGTTTGGTCCGTTGTTGCGGCATGGGTTAAAGAACATTTTTAATAGTGATAAAAATACGGCATAGTTACTTGCCGGCTGATCACTGTATGCCACAACTGATGCCGGTATTTCGGTGGAAAGTTTATGGAACAATACAACGCTGTGGATCTGAAAAACGTAGCCAGAAACATTAGGAGAAAAATTATAGAGATGGTGTATGAGGCTAAAAGCGGGCACCCTGGGGGTTCCCTGAGCATTGCAGACATTCTTGCTGTGCTTTATTTTAAGGAGATGAACATAGACCCTCTTGAACCGGACGATCCTGACAGGGACAGGTTCATAATGAGCAAGGGGCATGCCTCACCGGGCCTATATGCCACACTGGCACTGAGAGGCTATTTTCCTGAATCGCTTCTGAGCGGATTCAGAAAATTGAATTCAAAGCTTGAGGGACACGTGCACAGGGGGGTACCTGGCGTAGAGGCCTCCACAGGGTCCCTCGGGCAGGGTCTTGGAATCGGTGTAGGGATTGCCCTGGCTGCCAAGCTTGATCACAGAAATTATCGAACATATGTGGTCATCGGAGACGGGGAACTGGAAGAAGGAAGCGTGTGGGAATCACTTATGGCAGGCTCCAAATATCATCTCAACAACCTCATTGCCATCCTTGACAGAAATGGTGTCCAGCTCGATGGATACACCAGGGACATCATGCCCCTCGGCAATATAGGCAGGATGGTTGAAAGCTTTGGATGGGAGGTTCTGGAAATTGACGGCCACGATTTCGACCAGATCATTTCTGCCCTCGAGGAGGCGAAGAAGGCAACAGACAGGCCGGTATTCATTCTTGCAAACACAGTAAAGGGGAAGGGAGTGAGCTATATGGAAAATAACCCCAAGTACCATGGATCTCCACCCGCAAATGACGATGAATACAAACAGGCACTGGAAGAGATTGGGGGTGAGTGAAACGAAAACAGAAAGCCTTCGTGAAACCTATGGTGAAGAACTCCGGAACATGGGCCGCACTCACAGCAACTTGGTGGTTCTTGACGCCGATCTTTCAAGTTCAACAAAGACTGCCACATTCGGCAAAGAATTTCCGGACAGGTTTTTCAACATGGGAATATCCGAGCAATCCATGGTGGAAACTGCAGCTGGACTTGCACTCTCAGGCAAAAAAGTTTTTGCATCTACCTTTGCGGTCTTCCTGACCAGAACTTACGAGCAGCTGAGACAGTCCATCTGCTACAACAACCTCGATGTAAATTTTGTTGTAACCCACGCGGGAATAACCGTGGGCGAGGATGGCGCAACGCATCAGATAGTGGAGGATATAGGCATAATGAGCGGCCTTCCGAACATGAAGGTCGCGGTGCCTGTTGATTCAGTGGAAACAAAAAGCATTATCCGTTATCTTGTGGATCAGGGGAGAGGGCCGTACTATGTAAGGCTGACCAGGGAAAAGTTCCCGGTGCTGAATGATCCATCATATGAGTTCAGGCCAGGAAAGGCAACAATCATGAAGGACGGAGAAGACATCACCATTATGGGCATCGGGGTGATGGTGTCATTTGCTCTGCAGGCAGCTGAAGCTCTGAAATCAAAGGGCATAGACGCGAGGGTAGTCAACATGTCATCAATCAAGCCCATTGACAGAAAAGCAGTGATAGATGCAGCACGGGACACTGGTAAGATCGTCACAGTGGAAGAGCATTCCATATACAACGGACTGGGCAGCAGGGTTGCCGAAATAGCCTCCGAAGAGTATCCTGTACCTGTACGCAGGATGGGAATGAGGGATACGTTTGGAAAATCCGGCAAATCATGGGAACTTTTCGATTATTTTCATATGGGAGTTAATGATATGGTAAAGTTTGCTGAAGCTTGCTTCAGGGAGGAACCTAGAAATGAAAATCTTTCTTGATACTTCAAATGTTGAAGAAATTAAACAGGGCGTAGATCTTGGGCTTGTTGACGGTGTAACCACAAATCCAAGTCTGGCTGCAAAGGAAGCTGGCAAGGGAAAAAGTTTCCAGGACACAATCAGGGAAATACTCAATATTACCCCCGGTCCTGTAAGTGTGGAAGTTGTTGCAACAGATTACGACAACATGATGAAACAAGCAATGAAAATATCCCAATTGGGTGCCAATGCTGTCATAAAGATTCCCATGACTCTCGATGGCCTGAGAGCCATAAAAAGCCTGAAGGAAAAGAGAATTCCAGTGAACTGCACTCTCATATTCAACCCGATTCAGGCCCTGCTCGCTGCCAAGAGTGGCGCAGAGTATGTCTCTCCATTCGTGGGAAGGCTTGATGATATTGGTGAAGATGGGATGCAGATAATTGATCAGATAAAGACCATATTCGTGAATTATGGCATCTCCACCAAGATTCTGGTTGCTTCGGTCAGAAACCCCATACATTTCCTCAGGTCTGCCATCATCGGTGCTGATGTCATCACACTGCCATTTGACGTCCTCAAGAAACTTCCGTCTCATCCAAAGACAGATGAAGGACTGGCCAGGTTTCTGGATGACTGGAAGAAAGTATCTCCCGATGGGAGTTTCCCGCTTTAGGATTGATACCATTACCCAATTTTTCTATCCAGAATCGTTTTTGCCAGCATAACTTCTGTGCCGGAGAGCCCAACAGAAAGAAACATTGTCACGTCCTGTGGGGAAAACCTACCCTTATGCTTCCCGCATATTATATGAGCAAGGTCTGAGACGCTTCTCCCTGCCATGAAGTGCGGCGGTTCATAATTCTCAAGCTGTTCCGGGGAATCTGTGGCCAGCACTGAGCACTCATCAGCCACTGCCGGGTCTATTTCACTGCTGCCCGCTGACTTCCGCCCCACCGCAACTATGTGCGCCCCACTTTTAACGCTGCCGGGAGAGAAAAGTGGCGTGTTGCTTCTGGTTGCTGTGATGATCACGTCTGATGCAGTGGCTACTTCATCAGGGCTTTCCATTTCATTTATGGGTACATCCGTGTAGATTCTCAGCCTCTCCGCGAAGGAATGCAGGTGATCAGGATTTCTGGAATGCACATATATGGTCGAGAAACTCCTTACCCTGAGGGCTGCCATGGCCTGGTGAAGGGCCTGTACTCCTGACCCGGCTATCCCAAGGGATTCAGAATCGCTGTTGGACATATATTTTATGGACAGTGCACCGATTGATGCCGTTCGGTATGCGCCCAGAAGTGCTCCTTCAACAAGCCCATAGAGGTGCCCTGTTGCAGAATTGTATACCACAGTAATTTGCTGGTCCTCTGGAAATGTTGTGTACGCCCTGAATCCAGCAATGTTATCAGTTATGCTGCCACCCGCCGTGAAAACCATCTGGCCCTTGCTCAATTTTGCATGCAGTCTTGGCGGGCTTTCAAATGTTCCAAGGCAGCGATCACGGAAACATTTCTCCATTACGGATATGCTCCTGTCAATGCCAAATTCAGCCACGTCCTTATCAGTTGCTGTGAGAATCATTTTGAGTAGGAGCTATACAGCTTTATTAGAATTGCTGGTTGATAAAATTTATAAATGAAAGCAGGACGGAAAAACCATCGGGGATGCCCCACCCTATGGGATCCCGGCCCATGCACTGCATGCGGGAATGAAGGTTAACTAATACGTTACCTGCCTGCAGCTATTGCAGTTCAATACAGTCTCAGTGTCTCAAGATTCTTAAGGGAAATAGCCTCAATTCCGAACCTTGTCCTTATGAGCCGCGCGAATTCGACGGCGTTTTCGCCATCTCCGTGATTGACAAGTATCCTGTGGGGCTTTGGCTGCATTGTGGCTATATATGCAAGCAGTTGCCTTTTGTCAGAGTGCCCGGAAAATCCTTCAGCATTTTCAACAGCCATCTTGATCTCATACCTGGCCTGCCTGCCATTCTCCGACAGGGTAACATCCGGCGCTCCACGCTGAATGCGCCGCCCCAGGGTCCCATCAGCCTGATAACCCACAAAAACAAGTGAATGCTTTGGCGAAGGGGCCCAGCTCTTAAAGTATTCCATTACGGGGCCGCCGTTCATCATTCCGGATGTTGCAAGAACAATTTGATTGTCAGTTGAGTCGCATATATCCTCACGCTGTTTCTTGGATTCAACTCTCCGGAATATGGGGCTTAGAAATGGATTCTCCCTCTTGACCATTATGGCTTCCCTGAGATTCTTGTTAAGATATTCCGGATATGCGGCGTGGATAGCTGTGGCCTCCATTATCATTCCGTCAAGGTACACAGGGACATCACGCAGCTTGCCGGTCCTTACTGCCTCCTCAAGAACAAGCATGACCTCCTGGCTTCTTCCCACCGCAAAAACTGGAATGAGCACAGAACCTGATCTTTCAAAAGTTCTGTTTATTATGTCCACCAGGTTGTTGGAGGCCTCCGCACGTGGATGATGGTAGTCGTTCCTTCCAGCGTATGTTGATTCTGTCATGAATGTCTCTGCCCTTGGAAATTTATTGTTTGCAGGGTTGAATAGCCATGTCTTCTCAAATTTGACATCGCCACTCAGCACAACATTATAGAGGCCCTCTCCAATGTGAAGATGGACAGAGGCAGATCCAAGGATGTGGCCGGCGTTATAGAAGGTCAGCCTGACATCCCTTGTTATATCGGTTGTTTCATTGTACCTCAGGACTATTGATCTTTTAAGCGCCTCCCTTATATGCTTGGATTCATACGGCCCTTTGTGCCCTTCAGCGTGGGCTACCTTTATGTAATCATTCTGAAGGAGCGCGGCAAGATCCCTTGTGGGCGGGGTCATGTAGACCGGCCCTTCATATCCGTATTTGTAGAGAATTGGAAGAAGACCGGAATGATCGAGATGTGCATGTGTGAGCACCACAGCGTCTATTGCGCTGAAGGGCTGCATTTCTGGAATGTATAGGTATGGTGCGCTTGCCCATGGGGATTCCTCATCTCCATTTACGTTCATCATACCGCAGTCCACCAGAATTCTGGAGTTGTTGGTGGAAACAAGTGTTGCACTGCGGCCAACTTCTCTGTGGCCGCCCACAGCCGTAATGCGGATCCATGTCTCTCCAGGCATTGGAGGGATGTTGAGTTTTTCTCCAAGATTATGCAGGAAAACCTTGCGCTCCTGCTTCACTTCCCTCATGAACTCCCTCATCTCCTTGACCGTTCTGGAGTGCATGGGGGGAGCCCTGACAAACCTTGGAGACCACTTTGTCCTCTCCTTTATTGTTGATACATATTCTGTATCCCTGGCAGTTATTATGGATGGCTCCTCCACTTCGATAACTGCCTCGCCTGTGTCCGATTCGAAATAAACATCCCTGAATCCGGCCTCCTCAGGAATTATATCGTGTATGATCAGTGTTGCTTCCTCCTCAGGCAATAAGATGCTTGGATCCGGCCTGATGGCAATCCTCCTTCTGAGTTCCTGTGCGATCTGCTTTGCCAGATCATCCCTGTGCGAAAACAAATCCAGGTTTTTGGTGTAAACTACAATGGTTGGCCCCTCATAGTCAACTTCCGTTATCTGGTTGTCAGGGTAGAGCTTGTCGAATATACTTCTTGCTTCCGATAGATAATCTCTAAAAGACATTTCTGGGTACGCCCCAATTAAACTTGATAAATATTGGATGGAAATTTAAAGCAGCAACTTGAACTTTTTTATTCTGTCTGCAACTTCTTCTTCTGGAATCTGGCGGAAACCGTTTTTATCAATAACGGCAACATCTATCATGCCGCCTGAAGCAGAATCCCTCTGCTTTGCTGCAGATATTGCACGTATGACAAGTTCAACGCCTTCATCAACTGACATATCCTTTCTAAAGCCGTTTTCCAGAACACCATATACCATTGGTGATCCGGATCCTGTGCTGGCATAGATATCCTCAACTGATCCACCAGCGGCATCAACAGAGAATATGTGTGGTGACCTGTCATAACCGCCAATGAGTATCTGCACCATGTATGGGTAGAATTTGCTCTGGTTAAGTATGTTCGAGAGAAGAGTTGCCGCTGCTTCAATGGGCATGTTCACACGTCTTTGAAGCCTGTAAATCTCAAGCTCTGCAGACATGTACCTGACAAGAACCTGGGCATCACCCACAAGCCCGGCTATTGTCATTGCTCCATGGGTGTCAATATGG
>JAJZAW010000147.1 GCA_021799185.1 Thermoplasmata archaeon | reverse complement strand
ATAATCTGATGATTATGATAATATATGATCTTGTCATCTTTTTTGAAAATATTAAAAACTTTTTCCAACTTATCTGGCAAAAATTCGTCATCATCATCCAAGAAAGACAGAACGTTACCCTTTGCATTCTCAATTCCTTTGGAAAGGTCTTCTCCGATTTTACTGTTGTAAGGCGATCGTATGCTATAAATAGCGTTCCGCTCTATAAAATCATCAATTTCGACATCATCGAAATTTTTGACAACAATAATTTCATAAAATTCCCTGCTAAGACTTTGATTTAAAGCAGATTGAATAGATCTTTTAAGAAATTCCCTTCGATTATGCGCTGTAATTACCACAGAGATATACGGATACATCATATACAATCACAATGTACTTACCTAATCCTTATATCGGTATAAATATGAATTGCCTTTGGAGGTGTTTGGAAAACCTCTTATAAACCGCAAAAATATCCAATTATGAAAGCAGTCATAACGGGCATTTCCGGACAGGATGGTTATTTCCTTTCAAAGTTTCTTTTGTCTAAAGGATATGAAGTACATGGCGTTCTAAGAAGAAATAGTTCAATGAATCAGGGAACATTGGGGCTCTTGCCGAATAATATAAAAAAGCATATTATAATACATTATGGCGACATTACTGACGTTAACTTTCTCTCAAATCTTCTTCAGAAGGAGAAACCAGAAGAACTATATCATCTGGCTGCGCAGAGTTTTGTTGGTTACAGTTTTCAGAATGCACTTTCCACATATGACGCCAATATTGGAGGCACTCTTAATGTCTGCAATGCTGTGAAGGATTCATCTCCAGATACAAGAATGTATTTTGCTGCCACATCAGAACTGTTCGGGCAGCCAAAGGAGACTCCACAGAACGAAATGACACCATTCTTTCCCAGGAGTCCCTATGCAGTTTCGAAACTTGCAAGCATCTGGACAGTGCGAACATACAGGGAAGCATACAAGCTATTCATGTCTAACGGCATACTATTCAACCATGAATCAGAGGTGCGGGGACCTGAGTTTGTAACCAGGAAGATATCACAATCGGTGGCAAGGATATATCATGGCTCAAAGGAACCAGTTGTACTGGGGAACCTCTCTGCGGTGAAGGACTGGGGATATGCCAGGGACTATGTGGAGGGAATGTGGATGATGCTCCAGCAGGACTGCCCAGATGACTTCGTTTTGGGTACCGGTGAATCACATACAGTCAGGGAATTTGCTCAGGCTGCATTCAAAGAAATAGGCATGGATCTTGAATGGACTGGCAGTGGAATAAATGAGGTCGGACTGTCGGAAGGTATGACCAGAGTTAAGGTCAGCAGGGAGTTCTACAGGCCACTGGAATCTGACAACTATCGCGCAGACTATTCCAAGGCTAAAAAAACCTTGAGATGGGAACCGAAAACCAGCTTTAGGGACCTCGTAAAAATAATGGTGAAGAACGATATAGAAATCATGGGTTGATGCAAAATCTCTTGACGCAGTTGATGTATCTAATCCGGATGAGAAGCATTACAATTTACTGACCTGAGGTTACCACTCATTATTCTCTAGGCATCCTGCTGGAATACGCAACTTTTCAGCTTCCATTTCACGTGGCTGTGATACCGATATATTGTCTCATATGGTTGATGTACGGAACAGCATGCGGCAGTTGTACGGAGAAGTAAACAGACATATCGGCGATGGCATCGATCAGCGTGCGGAAAATGGCATGAGACGATGAGCCCAGTATGTAGGGGCTATTTTCTACCATATCATTGGTTAGAAACTTAAGGAAACTGCAAATTCTCGATGGCTCACCAATGGAAACACGGCACGGATTCGGGATTGGTTGACAATAGCTCCGTACTCTTTTCCAATACAGCATCTCAGGTCTTGTTACTTGAAGTTTCGGTAGTAACTGAACCAAAATGAAAACTGAACGCTCAGGGTCGGCAGTAGAAGTTTGAACGGTTACACATAGGATGGTAAATCCGGCTTAAAAAAGACGGGTAATCGGACTTTCATGCGGGTTCATGGATAAAGCTGTAGATTACCGCACCTGAAATATATGGCGGTCTTAAGGTGCTCCTTATTTCTGAATCTATATGCTATATTTTCCATGAGCGCTATCTTTGATGCACTGTTCAGTAGCTGTTCCTTCCAGTAGTAGAACCTTGCAGGCTTGAGATCATATTTCCTGCAGAGATCCGCCACTAAGATCGTACCGCTGATGCCCTCCATCACGATACTCATCTTCTCTTCCGGTCTGTACACCTTCCTTTCTGTCATTTATGAGGCAAATGAACCAAGTGCCTCTTAATTAATTTTCGAAAATGTCCAGAGATGCGAGAAACACCTATATTAGATTAATGGAGGGTCAAGGGAGGTATGGAAATGTATTTTCCTGTCGTCCCGGATGAATTGTCATTGCGCTGGAAGCGATCCTCTCCCCCCTGTCCGAGTTTCCAGGTATACGTTCCCTGTAAGGCCTTGAATTCTTCATCATGCTGTATACATGGAACAGAAGCCTCTTTCCAACCACAATATATGCCTCTGTTCTGGACTTCTTTTTCATAAGTTCCCTGGTGAATAGCCCATAGAATTCATGATTCCTGTGCAATACAAGTGATACAGCAGACTCATGGACTGCGTTGGACAGGTGACTGTTCCTTGTTCTCGATATTCCATTTGCACGGATCTTCCCTGCAGATCCAGACATGTCCAGGGCCTTCCCGCCGTATGACTGAAGTTTCACTGCTGATTCGAACTGCTCTATGCTCCCTATTTCAGAAACAATTGTGGCGGCACTTACGGTACCAATGCCCTTCATCTCCGTAAGATGCAAGATGTGCTGGTCCCCCTGGGATCTTGTTAGGATTTCCTTCTCCACTGTTTTCAGTGCAGTGATCTCAGCCTTGAGCCTCTTAACATTCGTTCTAATCCTGAATGCGTAAACTTTATCAGGATCAGGTATACCGATTGATTTCGATGCAAGATCAGTGAGTCTCCGGGCATCCTCATGATCAAGGGGATTTCTCCCGTTCATCTGCATGAATTTCAGCAGCTTCTCTGGATCAGGTCTCGCAATGTTCTCTGGAACTGTGTATTTCTCGAGGATTGCAATTCCTGTCTTCGAATCTATGGCCACTACTGATGTGAATTCAGGGAATATGGCTGTTATGTCGGCCTGGATATGATTTGTTATCCTTGTTATATCTCGCCGTATGATTTCCATCTCCCTTGTGATTGCGGAAAGGGGAGATCTTTCATGATCCTTTCTGTTCAGCGATTGCGTGTCAATGAACAGGGTTGAGGCAGGAATATGTGCATCCTCCGGATCAGATTTCTCCTTTC
>JAJZAW010000020.1 GCA_021799185.1 Thermoplasmata archaeon | reverse complement strand
TATCCCCGTACCTCTCATGTGCACCATATAATCTGAACGGCGCGTCTTCAAAAAATTCATTAGCGTATGAATTCTAATGCAAAATGGACCATAATGACATTGAATCTGATCTGAAACAGAGGGTTCAGCGCTACATTCAAATTGAAAGTGCGGCCCTGGAAAAAATAACAATAAGCGTTCCCGGCAATTCAATGCTTAAAGAATTCGCTGACAGCGCAATGACCATGATAGAAAGTTATTTTTCGGATGCGAAACATTTCAATGATAAGGGTGATCTAATTAACGCATTTGCTGCTTTGAATTATTCATATGGATGGATTGACAGTCTTGTAAGGCTGGGTGTATTTGACGGGCACGATGATCACTCGCTTTTCACGCTTTACAGATGAGGCAGTAGCTTTATTTTGAAATCCATAGATTGCTGTTTTAAGTTCCGATAACATATTTATAACCATACAGGATAAGGGAGCCATTCCACACTGAAAGTATCATATTGTACTAAGTAATGTGGAATGACACGATCAATTGAAGGATGGTTTAATGGCTCAGGATCAGAAATCGGAGAAAAAAGAGACGAAAAAGGAGACAAAGAAGGAAGCCCCCAAGAAAGAGGTCACCAAGGAGAAGAACGAGGACTTTCAGTACATTGTCCGTATTGGGAGCAGGGATCTTGACGGTGAGAGAGTGGTAAGGCTCGCCCTTGCAGATCTCAAGGGCGTTGGTGACAGATTGTCGCAGATAATTGTCGGGAAACTTGGGATTCCAGCGGATAAGAAGATAGGCGAACTGAAGGAGGAAGATATTGACAGGATCCGGGATTTCGTGGAATCCAGGGATTATGAAGGTATACCCTCATGGGCATTGAACCACAGAAGAGAACTGGTTACAGGTGAAGACATTAATCTGGTATCCAACGATCTGGATCAGATTATCCAGGACGACATCAACCTCATGAAGAAGGTAAAGATGTACCGGGGCATAAGGCACGAAAGGGGCAAAAAAGTCAGAGGCCAGAGAACAAGGTCGAATGGAAGAAAGGGCCTTACTGTTGGAGTCCAGAGGAAGAAGGAGTAAAGGAGAGATTTAGATGGGAGATCCAAAATTTCCAAAGAAAACTTATTCAACACCCAGGCACCCCTGGGAAAAAGAGCGCATTGATTCCGAAAGGGAGCTTCTCAATAAGTTCGGGCTTAAAAATAAAAGGGAACTGTGGAGGAACATGGAGCTTCTGAAGTCTTTCAGGAGTCAGGCACGAGAACTTCAGGCAAGGATGAGAACTAATGATGAGAATGCGGTAAAGCAGTTCCAGCTCCTCATAAAGAGGCTCAACCGTTACAGCATCATATCTGAAAACGCAACACTTGATGATGTTCTTTCCCTAACAATCGAGGACATCCTTGCAAGGAGGTTGCAGACTATCGTGTACCGGAAGAACTACGCCAGGACGCCAAAGCAGGCAAGACAGCTTATCACGCATGGGCATATTACAATGGATGGAAGGCGCGTAACTGTTCCAGGAATAATTGTGGAGGGCCACATGGAAGGCCAGATAGGCTACACAGAAAGCTCTCCGCTAAATGATGAGCTTCATCCACTCAGGCAGATAATAATGAATGGACCTGCTGCGCAGCCTAGCGAATCTGGACAGGAAACTGAAAACCAGGATGAGACACAGTCAGGGGAAGAGGAACAATGAACAAAACAGGTATAGCTCATATTTATGCTTCACAGAATAACACCATCATACTTGTGACTGACACAACCGGTGCCGAGACACTGGCAAAGGCTACAGGCGGAATGGTTGTAAAGAATGACAGGGACGAATCAAGTCCATATGCAGCAATGAAAGCTGCTGACTTAATAGCAGAAAAGTTGAAGGAAAAAGAAATCTCAGATCTGATAATTAAGGTCAGGGCACCCGGGGGAAGCAGATCAAAAATACCAGGTCCTGGGGCTCAATCTGCCATCAGGGCTCTATCAAGAGCTGGTTTCAAAATCCTCCGTATTGAGGAAGTCACACCCGTCCCCCATGACGGCACAAAGAAAAAAGGCGGAAAGAGGGGAAGGAGAGTTTAAGCGCATGACCCTTAGAATCCTTGAACTGCAGGATTTTTACATAAAATTTTCAATAGATGGGATTGATTCAGGGATAGCTAACTCAATCAGGAGAACACTGATCAACGACATCCCCAAGCTTGCCATAGAGAAAGTCACATTCCACCACGGGCAGATAAGAGATGGAGAGGGGAACGTCTACGATAGTTCACTGCCTCTCTTCGATGAAATTGTTGCACATCGTCTGGGCCTTATTCCACTTGTCACCGATCCCAAAATGAACTTCAGAAACGAATGCAGCTGTGGCGGCCAGGGATGCCCGCTGTGCACAATGACCTATTCAATTAACAAGATTGGACCGGCAATGGTCACGTCAGGAGATCTTCAGCCCATTGGGAATCCAGAGCTTGTTCCGGCAGACAGGAACATACCTATTGTAAAACTTGGGCCAAAACAGGCAATTCTCGTAACAGCAGAGGCCATTATGGGAAGGGGGCGGGATCACACAAAATGGCAGGTCACCTCGGGCGTATCATACAAATATCACAGGGAACTCAGGATAAGCAAGAGTGACTTCGAAAACTGGGAATTCTATAAGGAAAAGTGTCCAAAGAGCATAATTTCCGAAGATTCAAAGCAGATAAGCTTTACAGATGATGACAGATGCCCTTGGGTTTCCCAGCTGCTGGACAGGCAGGGAGTGAAGATCATAGAAGACGACACAAACTTCATTTTTCAGTTCGAGACGGACGGTTCCTACAAGGCAATCGATGTTCTCCAGTATGCCATGAAGAGGCTTCCCCAGAGGCTTAACACACTTCTGGATAGCCTTGTTACGCCGGACTGAGCATAACTTTATTCCATTAAATGTCCATATGATCTAGGTATGACAGATTTTTTCAAATCCCTTGATGCCATTGGTCAGGACGTGATGGAAGCTTTCGCACGCAATTCATCAAACAATTCCCCGTCCCATCTTGTTGGAATGGGTGCAGACGGGACGGCGACCCATTACCTCGACAAGATATGTGAGGATACAATCATACAGGATGTAAGCGAAATGGATATGCCGGTAAATATAGTGAGCGAAGAGGCCGGTATAATAAACAGGGGATATGACAAGAATCTGGTAATAGATCCACTTGACGGTACATTCAACGCACTCCACGGAATACCTTTTTACTCCGTATCCATGGCCATCATGGGTGAAGACTTTTCATCGTTGGCCGCAGGCTACATCAAAGATCTTTATGGGGGAGATGTGTATCACGCTCTCAGAGGCAGAGGCGCATTCTTCAACGGAAAGAAAGTATCAGTTGCAAAGGACAGGGTCGGGTGCTGGATCTCCAAAACAGAGAAGTGGCAGGACCCGCTGAACCGGAGGATCATGAACCTCAAGGGAAAACATCGCAGGTTCGGCTGTGCCTCACTTGAAATGTGCCTCGTGGCCAGAGGATCTGCTGATATGATGGCTTACGCTGGCGAGGGTGTTTTCATACGCAATATTGATGTGGCTGCAGGAACCATCATTGTGAGGGAAGCGGGAGGCATTGTTGTGGATCAGAAGGGAGTCGATCTGAACCTTGGCCTTGACGTAACTGCAAGGTCACATGCCATAGCTGCGTCAGACAGGCAGGTACTGGAGGGAATAATTTGAGAATAGGGTTTTCTGTGAGAAAGGGGTGTTCCAGATGTGCCAGCATCGTTCAGAGGATTGTGGAGATACTGCCTGAAGACTGGGATCTTTATTATGATAGGGAAACAGCCAGGTTCCTCGACCTCAAGGGAACCGACATCGACAGAATGAATGTGGACATGATCATCGCCGTTGGGGGAGACGGGACTGTTCTCAGGGCAATTCAGAGGGCAAACACGCCCGTTCTTGGAATCAACATGGGTGGCCTCGGTTTTCTATCTGAAGTTGAAATCGGCGACGTAGAGAGGTCAATGTACCGCATAATGAGGAATGATTATAGAATTGAGAGCACGATGAAGCTGAAGGTCTTCATCAATGGAGTGGAGACCATGGAATGTACCAATGAGGCGGTAATACATACAAGTAAAATTGCAAAGATACGAAAGTTCAAACTCTACATTGGGGACAATTTCTTTGACACAACCACAGCAGATGGCCTCATAATCGCAACCCCCATTGGTTCAACGTCATATTCATACAGCGCGGGTGGCCCAATAATATACCCAACACTTGATGCAGCAGTCATATCGTACATTGCGCCCTTCCGATCAAGAATAAGGCCTGTTGTTTTTCCATCCGACAAAGAGATATTTGTCAGATTTGGCGGTAAGGATCAGAGTTCTGTGGTGATACTGGACGGGCAGGCACAGTATAATGTGGACGAGAGAGATGAGATATCCATAAGGGTATCAGACAACAAGGCCAGGTTTGTGACATTCCGTGAATCTTTCTATGAGCGCATACGGGAAAAGCTGATCAAGAATGTGGTTTATTAGGAAACGCACCCTGCAGATGATAATGGAGGCATCAAAGGATTCCTATCCCAGGGAATTCGGGGCATTCCTTCGAGCCGAAAACAACGTGATTTACGAGATTGCCATACTTCCGGGAACAGTGCAGGGCGATCATCACACAATATTCCAGCTATACAGCAAGCCTATTGATTTTTCACTTGTAGGAAGCGTCCACTCACATCCTTCCGGTTTCACAATTCCAAGCGATGCAGATCTATCAATGTTTTCAAACACCGGACCCGTGCATATAATTGTGGGTTACCCGTACAACCTGGAGAACTTTACAGCCTACGATCGATCCGGGAAAAGGATAGATATGAAGGTTATCTGAAGCATCACCAGGATCAGGATGGCAGGCTGCTGCCTGCAAGTTCACGGTCCTCCTTCTCGTACTGGTCATATCCAATGGCTGAATAGTATTCTGACCTTGTCATCAATCGATCCATGAATCCCTTCTGGGTTCCTGATTGCATAAGATCCGAGTATACCGATTCAACAGTTTTAAGCATGGCCCTGAACGCAGTGAGAGGAAATATGACGGCTCTGTAGCCTATCTCCCTTAAATCAGCAACAGATAGAAGAGGGCTTTTCCCAAATTCTGTCATATTTGCCAGCAGCGGAGCTTTGACTTCTGCAGCAAATCTCTCAAATTCAGATCTGGATTCAAGGGCCTCAGTAAAAATCATGTCGGCTCCTGCCCTGATATACTGCCTGGATCGTTCAATGGCATCATCCATGCCATTAACTGATCTGGCATCTGTCCTTGCAATGATGATGAAATCTTTGTTCTTCCTTGCAGAAACGGCAGCCTTAATCTTCAGTACCATGTCGTCCTCAGGCACTATTCTCTTGCCGTTCAGGTGGCCACATCTCTTAGGCAGAACCTGATCCTCCATATGGATTGCACTTGCTCCAGAATGCTCCATTTCCCTGACCGTGCGGATGACATTTATCGTTTCTCCAAACCCGGTGTCTACGTCCACTATAAGTGGTGACCTGGTTACCGCAGTAATCCTTCGTGCTTCTTCGGCAACCTCAGTTAGTGTCGTGGCTGATAGATCTGGAAGACCCATGTTCCCGGCAACGCCTGATCCTGAGAGGTAGAGGGCATTAAATCCTGCTTTCTCAGCCAGAATTGCAGAGATGCCATTGAAGACACCAGGTGCCACACAGAAGTCATTCTTCAATATCCTTCTGAGTTCCGCAGGTCCAGAGTTAATATTATCTCTTAAAACTGACATCTGAAATTACCTCCATCAACTCTCTGATTCCATGCTTCTGGAAATTTTTCATAAAGTCCATCAGTACGGCAGAATTTTCTGCGCCCATAACCCTATCTCCCTTTGCCGCAAGGTCATCCCATGTATATGGTTTCCTGTAGTGTCCCTTGGGGGCATCCATCTCTTCGGTAAATTTACCCTTATCCGTTTCAACAGTAATCCTCACAGGCAGATAATCAGGGTACATGCTGTTGAATCTGTCTGTTACTCTGTATGTGGATCTATCGATGAGATCCAGAATGCGGGAATCATGGAGGAATTCATCACTGTATGATTCAGGATTTGGGGCGCCGTTTAGCAAAGTGTAAGCGACAATGTAAGGCATGCTGTGATCTGCAGTTTCCCTGGTTTTTGGCCTGAGCTTCTCAGGATCCTTTATGATTATGCTGTGGGCCACCTGAAATGTCTCAACGTCAACGTGCAATATTTTGCCCCTGATCTTATCACGCAGATTCAGCGCAACCTCTGCGGCGCTCATGGCATGGTACTCAACGGGGAAATTCTTGATCATTGTGTGCAGCACCTTTCCAGAGTCAATGTCCAGTGAAAATTCCCCTGATACCTGTTTGAAAAATCCCATCTCACCGGTAAACACCGGTGATGGCCCGGTAAATCCCTCCGAGGCCAATAGGGCGCCGAAAACAGCATTTCTGGAAGCATCGGCAGCAGTGCATCCTTTCCACATGCTGAGTTCCCCAGCCCTTGTCTGTCTCATGCTGATGCTGTTGTTTAGAGAAAGGCTGATGGCATTTTCAAATTTCCTGCTGTCCAGGCCCATAAGGTTGGCAAGTCCTGAGGCCGCTGAAATTGATATATAAGTAACATGATCCCAGCCCCTGTCCCTTATGGAAACTGCGTCAGCCAGGGCACCAACAACGTCATACGCCATTGAAGCAGCATCCAGGACTGCTTTTCCATCATAATCCATGGCATCGGCAACAGCAATCAGCGGGGGAATATTATCGGAAGGGTGCAGCGCTTCCCTTGAGAGATATGTGTCGTTATAGTCAAGGTATCTGGTCATTGAGCCGTTGATGAAGGCTGCAATGTCCGGTGTGGCTTTTCCTGAACCGAAGTATACTCTGGATGACAGTTTACCAGCCATTGGCAGAAAGACTTTTTTCTCAATCCTAACAGGAGGTGCATCCTTCGCACCATAGGAGGTGATTATGGAATCCGCAATCCTCTTCTTCAGCTCTTCAGAGACATCGGACGGTATGTGCGACCTCCCCATCTCTTCTGAATGTTCAACGATTTTAGCAATTACCGCATCCATATTCTGCAATGGAATCGGACTATTTAACAGAATTCAGTGCCTCAAGCTGATGCAAATCTAGACCATTAATCTATATTTTAATGCCCAGGCATATAATTCTGATTCCACGGTAACGAAATGCCATGAGATCAAGGCAAACATTTAAATGTGAGCATGACAATTGTTGTAAGCTTAGGACAGGCAGAAGCATGGTTGTCAGGGTAAGCATAAGAGCATCAACATGCCCATTTCCCCCATTGTTCAATCATGTTATGCCGAGTCTGTGAATGAAAGGTGAGGGAAGATTGATAACAGTTGGTATCGACCTAGGATATGGTGACACAAAAGTCATCGGAGTGGACGGCAAGAGAGAGAAGTTCCCGTCAAGATGGGCTGGAACAGAAGCAAAGAACTGGGGAATAGGGGGGTCAACAACGATCCTCACAATTAACGACGGTGAACCATTCTTCTTTGGAGACAATGCCACTGGCGCAAAC
Source organism: Thermoplasmata archaeon (assembly GCA_021799185.1). GTDB lineage: Archaea > Thermoplasmatota > Thermoplasmata > Thermoplasmatales > Thermoplasmataceae > UBA509. Next base: position 11,134 of record JAJZAW010000020.1, on the reverse strand, counting down.
GTCAGGGAGCCCCAGGGAGACGGGAGACTTTCTGACCCTGATTCGTTGCCACTTCTAGCCGGAGCCCTATGGATGAGCGGTGCCGGGACAGATGGAAACCTGGCAGAAATAGTGCTCGGTAGCGGAACCCCCCTGGGTACCTTTGAACATGAGCTAAACGCTGCAAAGGAATTCCTTGAAGGCAAGGAATTTGACATAAAATCTGTTTCCGGAGAAACCAGAAAATTCAAGCTTTCAAAGCTGGTAATGAGACCTCAGGGCGTTGGTGCAGCACTCTATCTTCTGGATCAGGGGCTGATTAAAACCCAGTATGGATACGGAGTTGTAGTTGATATCGGCTCAAGAACCACTGATGTCCTGACGGTGAACCTCAAGAATATGGAGCCTGTTGTTGAAATGTCCTTCAGCATACAGGCCGGAGTAGGTGACCTTGTTTCAGGCATAAGCAAGGCAATAGCCAAGGAAACCGGTTTTATCGTCCCAACCGATATAGCAAGGGAGGCAATTTCCCAGACAGTGGTTTTCAAGCAGAGGGAAGTTGGAGGACCAAAGGTATCAGAGCCTCTTATGAACACGCTAGCCTCAAAGATACTTGACAAGCTCAGGGAGAATCTCAGGGAAGAACTTGATCGTATTACTGCGTTAATACCAGTGGGTGGTGGATCAACCCTAATTGGTCACCGTCTTGAGGCACTAGCACCTGGCACTCTCATAAAGATACCGGCAGAGGATATCCAGTTTGCAAATGCTCTGGGATACAGGGATGCAGCCAGCAGATCAGCGCAGTGATTTTTTTGCTGCACACATTCCCTGATAAATTATTTATTGAGGCTGGATATGGTCACCATCCTTCCTGCATGAAAGGATGAAAACATGGCAGCCAAGAAAAAGAATGACAATGCAGCTGAGGAGGATACGGAACTCAGCGAAACAACCATCAAGCTTGAAAAGGATGATATTTCTGCAATAAACCTTCTCAGGCAGCAGGGCGAATCTGTTATTGATGTGATTCGTAGAGCTTTACAGGACTCTCTTGAATACGGGGTCATGAAAAACATGCTCGCATCAATAGATGGAAGGATAACAGAGCTGTCAAACAAGTACAAGATCAGCCAGTCCTCAATTATAAATTTCAAATATGATGTGGATGATGGCATCAGGGTGCCGGAAGAGCTCAGAAAAGGCGAAGACAGGAATCAAAAGGTTACCAACCTGAAGCAGGCACTTGAAAAAAAATGGTCAGAACTAGAGGAGCAGAAAGAAAAGAATAAACAATAGTGCATACATCATTTTAAATATTGGAGAACAATGATTCAGCATGCCACTTTCCGCAGGTGAAGATGCACCGGATTTCGAAGCCATTGATGACGAAGGCAACAGAATCAGATTTTCAGATTATTCAAAGGGGAAAGTAGTCCTTTACTTTTATCCGAAGGATGAAACACCTGGGTGTACGGCTGAAGCCTGTGCCTTCAGGGATGAATGGGAAGAGTTCCGCAAACTTGGATGCACAATCATTGGAGTAAGCTCGGATTCTGTGGAATCCCACAGGAAATTCAAAGAGCACAGAAAACTTCCATTCAAGCTTGTTTCAGATCCTGACCAGAAGATCCGATCCCTTTACGGTGCTAAGGGATTTCTTATTCCGCCAAGAATCTCGTTCGTGATCGTTGACGGAAAGATTTTACATACTTACAATTCCCAGATGAATGCAACAAATCACGTCAGGGAAGCCATGCGCGTGCTTGAAAAAAATTGATGGATTTAATCCATCTTGTAGAACGAGGTTAGCTTGACTCTGTTTCCCTGTTCATCATACATATATGTGTCGCCTTTTTCATCCAGCGTCTTCTTGTGGGATCCATCGCAGTAAGGCTTGTTCTTGGAAAGCCCGCATGCGCAAAGATGCAATTCCTGATCTCCAACCTTAACCACATAGGGGTGGTTCCTTTCATGCAACACAAGTCTTGACATTTTGGCTCAGCATTAAGATGGAACAGAACTTATTAAGCATTATCGTGACTTCTATGCTACATTCACGGAGTAAATCCATACAGCATTTTTTAGTTTCTCGGCACATTTCATCAAGGCATCAGCATAAGTGCGTTCATTGAGAACTGGGCCTTCTGTCATATTTTTTAATGGTTTTTTATGAGTTGATAAGCTTCAGGCAACGTATTCTGGAGTAAAAATGGATCATAAAGATTCAGAGCTGGAGCTAAATGAAAAGCAGATGCCATGGGCCCGGTGTAAATTTATCAGCACATCTCCCACCTGACAGTATAATATTTATGTTAACACCTAATCAGGCTGAGAATTGAGGAAAACGCTTCTGATCATCGGCCTTGTAATACTGGTGGCAGGGCTCATCATTGCGGCATCAATGCCCGCGCTTGAAAAGCCCCATATAAAGACTTATGATCAGCTGGAACTAATTTCTAGCGGAAAATACGCATCCAGTGAACTGTACATAGCCGGGGAGTCTGAGATATCTGTTCAGGGCTCAAACACATATCTTGTGGACGCAACAAATCTCCAGCAGATCAATGAATCAAATGCCGGGCTTTATAATATCCATGAAGTGCTTAACCTGACCGTTAGCGGTGTTGAAACTCATTCCTATGTTGTATCTTCGGGGCAGTACTACGTTGTTTATTTCGGGGATACACCATCAAGCGCCACTTACACAATCATCAGTGATTATGGGCTCGTCTCAGTAATGGGGACATTATACGTATCTGGGCTTGCCATGATATTAATTGGAATTGTTGTTACAGCCCTGGGTGCTGTGCTCATTCCAAAGAATATGGACAAATAAATATTGCTGGGGGGCGGGTATTTCTGGGAACTGTTATATTGCAGAAAATTATTTAATATCATGAAAACTGAGGTAAATACATGACATTCATAATAGAGATAGACGATTCTCTTGAGACTCCCCTGTACGCCCAGATAAAACTGTCAGTGATTTCCGGGATCAAGACAGGTAAACTCAAGCCGGGTGATGTTCTTCTTTCGTCCCGCGAACTGGCAAAGGCACTGGGGATAAATTATCACACAGTAAACAAAGCTTATGATCTTCTCGTCCAGGAAGGTTTTCTTATCCGGGACAAGAAAAAGAGGACATTTGTAAACGAATGGGCAAGTGGGGAAGATTCCAGATTCCTCAAACGCTGGGAAGACCTCGAGAAGAACCTTATAGAAGAGGCAAAAGCCCGTGGTATTACAAACCTGAGGATCCTCAATATTGTAAGGGAGGCACTGGGAAGCAGTTGACTTAGTTTGGGAGGGACAGAGCGTGATACAGTACCTCATCCGTGTTGCTGATTCATCAATAATAATATTATTGCTTGCATATATAAATTTTATTATGCCCTCGCTGACTCCAAGATCAGTGCAGTTTGGGGTCAGAATTCCTCCAGACAGGATAGTGGACCCTTCTCTTATTTCAATAAGAAAGCGATTTAGAATTTACGTTACCGCAACTTCTGGAGCAATGCTGGCATCGAACCTCATGGTGTCAATTGTTTCGGGATCGACAGGCTTTTCAGCACTATTCATCCTGTTGGAAATTATAGCCATGTGGGCTGTTTATCTAGATGCCAGGAAACATCTTAGGCACGTAAAGATCACAGAGAGATGGACTCACGGATACACGCAGAAAATACCAGCAGTAATCAATCCCGAAAGACCTGCTGCTGTCCGCATGCTGCTGTACTTTGTGATGCCTCTTGCAGTAATAATTGCCACAGCTGCTTTGGCGGTGAGAGAATATCCTTACCTTCATCAATTCCTTCCGGTTAAATTTTCCGGGTCAGATCCTGTGGAATTCGCGCACAAGACCGTCCAGTTGGTTCTTACCCCAGTTTATTCACAGTTAATTTTTCTGGGCATATATGCGGTTCTTGTGTTCGTACTGTGCAGGGTTAAGGTTGTCCCTGAATATCCTGATCTGGACAGGTCTCTCACCGTTCAGCGTCATTACCGATTCAGCGTCATTTTTGCCCTCTCAGTGCTTCTAACAATGGTTGAGCTGGACTTCATGCTGTCGGGTATGGCCCAGTGGGAGATTATACCTGGAATATTCACAGAATTTTCAGTCATTCCCTCTGTTGTTGGCTTAGTCCTGGTTGTAGCCATAGTATCAAGGATGAGGTACAGCATCGCCATCCCCTTGAATACAGAATCAGCAGGGGCGAAACGTATCATGAACAGGGATGATGACGCTTTCTGGAAGGCCGGGATGATTTACTATAACCGTGATGACCCGTCACTGATTGTACCAAAACGTTTCGGAATAGGATATACAGTGAATTATGGCAACCCATTCATAAAGATTGCAATATTCATCATAATGGCATCAACGACACTGTTTGCAATAAGGTTAATGGCGTGGTAGCATTGGATATAGCAAATAAAAAGGCCATAACTGTGTAGAATTGCATTATAAGGCATTGACAATGAAGGCCATGGGAATACCTTCACGTTTATGCTAATGGCGAAGAGTACGTTATGCTGTGCTGCCAAACAGGTTATACAATTGCAATGAGAAAGATGCCCATAAGATTCTGGACAGGGGCATTAAGAGAAAAACTGTCATGTATGCACGTGCATCTGCTTCAAAACAGAAGAATGATCTACAAGAACATATAAGGCAATTGAAGCCATGGCGCTTCATTGGTGGATGCACGGTAAATGCAATCTGCCCAGATATGGCTTCATGCATCTCTCCTTTCAGAAGAGAAAGGGATTCCTCGAAATGCTTGACAAGATAATTAATAAGGTTTCAAGAGCAGTGGCAACTTATAAGGATAGGCTAAGCAGGATTGGCTTCTAACAATTCAAGCATATGTTCCATAAATTCAGGGCCGAGATTGTCGCCATCTCTGAAACAGGATATCCAAAAACCCGATTCTGAAGATCCATGCAATGATGATTGGCCAGAGCAATGGCTGGAAACACTCCGTAAACAGAGGCAAAAGGAACAACGAGAATTTAGTTCGGCTGCCATTTAACCCATTCATCTCTCAGGTGAGATACAAGGGTGGAAGAGAATTGGATTAACATGATCATTGTGGATGAGTCATACACAAGCAGGTGTTCCTTTCCGGATAATGAGGGCATAGGGCACTACGATGCATAAATAGGAAAAAGGATCAAGCGTGGAATGTTTCAGGCAAAGAATGGAATATCATTCAATTCAGACATAAATGCTGAATCTAAAATGATAACTTCCAGAGGCGGATGTTAACATGGTAAAGGAAAATCATAACCTAATAATGCTGTAACCAATTGTGGCTCTGCATGAAAGGATCTGCCATATACCTTATTGAGGGGACATTTGCTGTTCTGGCTACCATTATCCTGGCACTTATATTCATTCACGACTTCCAATTCTTTGTATTGCCAGAATCATTGGTGGCTAAGTTATATATTTATTCCATTCTAGGTCTGGTAATCGCAATAGCACTTACAATAGCCGCGGGAAGAATAAAGGAAAAGTCCATTTCACAGGAAAATGGAACATTTCGCTACATCAGGATTTCCCTTGGGTTTCTGTGGATCATTGACGGAGTGCTTCAACTTCAGCCTGAAATGTCATTCGGATTTCTATCATTTGTCATAAATCCGGCTGTATCACAATCGCCTGTATTTATTGGCCACATACTTAAACCTGCCATTGCATTATGGGTATCTCATCCGGTATTCATGGATGCCCTTTCCGGTATTGCTCAGATTTTCATCGGCATGGGGATTCTTGCCTATGGGCCAAGCAAGCGGCTCTCAATTTTTCTGTGGATCTCCATTTTGTGGTCATTATATCTGTGGATTCTGGGCGAGGCCTTTGGTGGCATTTTTATCAGAGGCTCATCTTATCTTACTGGCTTTCCGGGTTCAGCATTCATATATGCCATAATTTCGATTCTTCTGTTGTCATACTCCGATACTGGATCCCTCAGAAGGCGCCTCTCTGCATTTATGGCAGGTCTTTTCTCCATATCAGCTTTTATACAGGCCATTCCACAAGCCGGGTTCTGGAAAGCCGGGGGCCTCTTTAGTATCCCGTCTTCGCTTGTCACAAACCAGCAGCCCCTGATACTGTCAAAATGGCTCAGTGCAATTGCACTTAGTTTCTATTACAGTCATTTCGCGTGGAATCTGGCTATTGTGGCGGCAATGGCTGCAATATCTGTTCTATGGATTCTTAGGCCAAGGATTTCAGCCATTGCTACAATAATTTTCTCTCTGTTTGTCTGGTTTGCTGGACAGGACTTTGGCGTTTTAGGCGGTTATGGCACGGACCCCAACACAGCCCTGCCTGTGGTTCTTCTCGTGGTTGTTTTTCTGATGCATGAAAGGATTCATATTTCATACAACGGCGTGCATACAGACCTGGACCCAGTCGACAGGCAAATCTAAACTGCAATATGGCAACAGATTCATTGGGCAAAGTCTCTGTGCCTTTAAAATTCTGTATCTGTGTTATGCTGAATGCCCATCTCTTAAGGAATTTTAGAAAAGTATGTCCGATGTCTCCATGCATTCTGCATTGTTCTTTGTAAATAGATCAATATCTGAGCCTCTGAGCCACATTTGAATCTGATCTAGAGGTTCCTGGAAAATTGAAACATTTTAACGGATTTAAAAAGATTTGGGATTAAAATGAACATTTAAACAGCATAAGCCATCAACATTGAAAATGGTGGGGCCGTTGAGATACGGGGTTCTACAGCTGATTTTTCCCATATGGGATTTGCATCTGAGGTGTTCCCATGCTGAAGTCCCCCTTCGAGGAAATTTTTGAGGAGGCAGGTGTCCATAAATTGTCCGAAAACACTGTCAAAGAACTCATAGAAGCCTATGAAGCTGAATTTGGCACGAGTCCCAGAACGTTCGGAGAACTTCTGGAAGTCATTGAGTGATGGATTCTCCTGTTTCTGTAACATCAAGAGGAATCGCTGTTGGGGAACTCGGGAAAAAGAACATCATTATTGGAAGGCCAGGAACCGGAAAGACCACTACCCTGTCCAGCCTGATAAATGGTTACATATCAGAAGGCAACAGATCTTCCGAGATCGCCTACCTTACTTACAGCAGAAGCATGGCTAACCAGGCCAAGCAGAAGTATGGGCTGGATCCAAAGAATGGAGCCATGGTCGGAACCTTCCATTCAATTGGTTCCAAGTTCCTAGGATGGCATCCTTCCAGGCGAGGGAATGAAGATGATAGTGTCTTCCTGACTGAGAGGATGCTTGATGAGTTCTGTGACAGGAAGGGAATCCGAAAAGTCTCACCTTTAAGGATCGATTTTGATGAAGATGACGGCGTTGATGAATTTTCTCAGATTATGTCCGCTTATGACCTATCACGAAATAAGATGGACGATTCAAAGCCATCAGACTACCTGGACAGCATCAGGTTCGATCCGGATTTCATTGTGGATGAGCTGGAGAAAGAGAAGGCAAGACTCGGAAAACATGATTATACGGACATACTGGAAGCCTCCCTTGACCTGGACTATTCAAGCATTGACTTCCTCATTGTGGATGAAGCGCAGGACCTGACCCCTCTAATGTGGGCCATTGTGGACAGGATGAGGAAGTACGCGAGCATAACGGTTCTTGCCGGCGATGACATGCAGATCCTCACGAAACTCGGCAGGGAGACCTTGCAGCTATGGAACTACAAGATCCTCCGCTATGAGCCCCTGATCACTGCAGTATACCTTGCGAATGGCAGATGGGCAGTAATCAACCTGCAGACAAACGAATTGCTGCATTACGGGCAAGCTGAAGGGCTCATGCCTGTCGGATATGGTTTTGATCACCATCCTCCTGTGGGCCCTGAAGTTAAGGGCATGATTGAAAAACGGCTGCTGTGGGAGAAAATAATAAAGAGCCTTTGTGAGCCAGGGTCATCACAGAAAGACCTTGCATCCATCGGCCATGCAACCAGCAAGCACAGGGAAGACAAAGGGAGGATCAGGAGGCTGGGAGAGATCCTGAAGAACAGGAAAGCCAGGATAAAGCCTCTTGAGAATGATGCGCGGCTGAAAGGGAAAACTAAGCGGATCAGCCTGAAAAGGAGGTGATAATTTGACGGAAAATGTAACCCAGGATCAGGGCAGTGGCGGCAAGTGGATTGTCCTGCAGCGTTATGACCTTTCTGCAGGGCTCCTGTCTGAAGGCCACACCAGCCTGGCCCACGTAAACGGCATCCTGAAGTCCCTTGCGGCTGTGCATGGTTTACTGAACGACGAATTCGACGACATCTACAAGAATGAGTGCAGGGAGCTTGAGGAATACGACCACCAACTAATTGTGCTTGCCAGCGACGAAGATTACCTGGCCAACAGGTATGATTTCTGCCACCGATGGTTTGGATCCATCTCTTCCCTGCTATACAGTAAGAAATGGGACATTGAAACCAAGGCCCTCAGGAGATTCTACAAAGTTGCGGGCATAGCCTCCAATGGCAGAGTCTCGAGGGTTCACGTAAACTATCTTCTCCGCAGCATCCAGACAATCCATGATATGCTTGGGAGCTGTATGACACGCCTTACTTCAAGATAGCCGCGGAGCTTGTATCCGATGACAGGAAGATTATGGCAATGAGGGACGAGGAGCAGTATCTTGAAGCGAGATACAACTTCTGCGAGAAATGGCTTGCAGCAATCTCAGGGCTCCTTAACAGGAAAGGTCTGGTGGCTCCACCTAAGGTCGTAAGGCAGAATGAAACAATTGGGCCAGAGGATTCCATATGATAGAAGCAGATAACGGCTTTAATCGCGGTTACAATCCCGATGCGTCAGCCCCAGACGTTGAGGTTCCGGCTAAAACTCACGTTATATGGTTCCTGCATTGGGTTGCAACAAGAATCAAGAACGGATGGCCCCCGATCATTGCCTTTGTAGGGGCAATGGGATCCGGGAAATCCTATTCTGCAATCACCCTTGCCCAGGCAATCGATCCGAATTTCACCGCTGACAACATTGTCTTCACTGTCAGGGAATTTGCAAAGAAAATCACCTCGAGACTGCCCATACCGCTCACTGGTTTACGATTTGGTGAGCCATTGTGCAGTCTCTGAGATTGAAAATCTTGCTAATAAACCTTTAAATTCCATCGCTATGAAGAATTCTTATCCACCTGATCTTTCTTAAAAGTGTGATTCTTCTTTGCTCATACGGTTCCTACATCCTGCAAAAACAGATTTGCAAAATCTAATGTCGACCACTTACCTTCATTGGAAAAATATATTAACTCCTTTTTGAATAAGTTATTAACGAGCGTAGGGAAACGATAAACAAAATAGTCGTATATGCTGTTATCGCCGTAGTTGTTATTTCTCAATTTGTTTTGTTAGTTCACCTCGATTCCAATAGTGGTTCCAAGACTTGGAACTACTCTCAATTGAACTCGGAAGTCCAATCATCGATGATGCAACAAACGAGTGCAAGTCTGACGTGGGCCGAATATAATGGGATTCATTTAAACGCTACCTACATCGTAGATCATACAATGCTTAGATTCTATTTGCTTGAAAATCTCAGCAGCTTCAAAGACGATTACTTAAATTATTCCAAAAATTTCTCAGTCTCTATGTCTTTCAATTTTAACGTGAGTCAGTTTAACAGCACAGATCCTGACGGTTTAAGTCTTGACCACGCATTTTTCATGTTTAACGACATTGCCGAGGTAAACCAATCAGAAAAAGGAGGAATACAAGAACCTATCCTTTTCGAATCAATAGGGTACTCTATAAATTTGGGAAATGGTGATATAACGGGCCCTTTTACTAATGAAAGTATTGGAGCATATAATTAAGGGCATTTCAAATTTCAATTTTTTTCATAAGAATTTAACAAGAACCATAATTCTTTTCACAAATGCAGCCCCAACAACCTATATACGATACTCAACGTCCGTTGTCGAAGCAAGCTATAATCACCCTGTAACGAATGTAACGCAAACACTAACAAATGTTTGGTCTCAGGATGTTTCTGGAGATTCACCCGGATCAGATGGGCTGTACTGGGGGACTATAACTGTTGCAGATCAGAATTCAGCAGACTCTATGTTCTTGTCGTATAAAATGGCTGTATGGGACATAATGTTCACAGCAGTGAATTATTTCCTTGATGGACTCCTACCTAACCCCATTGAGTTCGCTCAAGTAGGTGGAAGTTTTAACCTAGCTACTACGTATTCTCAAAAGAGTTGGGTGATGTCTGGAGGGTATAATCAGTATTATTCAGGACCTGGATACGACGCTGAACCTATATTTTCAGGAGATGGTTCGCCGGCGTATCTGTTTGGACTAAGTGAAGTTCAGTTGACTTCCAATGGTGCCCCTGGTGCAATGAATTATGTAAATTATGCAGCGAGTGTTGGAGTAATAGGAACCGTGTATCCTAACGGGGAAACCTTGATCAATGGAACATATGTCTCAGGAACTTTCGGTGTGCCAACTAATTAAACATATTCAAAACACAATATTTTCATTTTTCCATTCTTTTTACTTTTGTGCGGAATCTTTCGAAAATCATAATGTCGATACTAGTCTTCATTCTGATTTTCGGGTCGTTTGATTATGTTATGGCACACAGTATGCCTTATTCACTTACACTTACAAATCCAAATTTGGAGTCATTTAAAATAGCGTACAACCAATCTAATCCTAAGGCCATATACAATAATTTTAACATAGACATTGATTCAGAAGAATATTTCTTTAATTTAACCATTTTTCCATCTGCACTCTCTGGAGAGGTGTTCCTAATTTTAACAAATGAAACTTCTGGGGGGCTTGATAAAGCTTGGGGTGAACAACATAGCGATGCAGTTGCAAAATGCGAACTCAAAAGTAGCTATAAATTTGAGAGATTTTGGTAACTTGGTACTATTTGGCAAAACATATGATAATCACACTCAGTCATATCTTAATGAGTCTTATAGGGTGTCTCACATTTTAACAACTGACGATTTTCATTATCTCCCTAGGCTTCTCTCCTGTCTCTATGTTTGATGTGACCATGAGATTGTATGCAATTGCCTTCAGGCCAATTGCATTATCATAATCCCTGTTACTGACATACCAGATATTCTCTGTTCTCATGATCTCCTCAGATATT
>JAJZAW010000146.1 GCA_021799185.1 Thermoplasmata archaeon | reverse complement strand
GCACTTTTGCCCATAGAGCAAAGGGCCGGTAGATCAGAGGTAGATCGCTTCCTTGGCATGGAAGAGGCCTGGGGTTCAAATCCCCACCGGTCCATAAATTCAATCATTTGTTATTTTTTCATTTAACTTGTAAGAAAAAAATATATGAAAGTGGAAAAAGTGAAATTACATGAGAATCCAATGCTTTATTGAAAAGTGACCGTTTATGCCAAATGATGTTTTGGCACTCAGACGTTAGCGTAGTTTAGCCTTCTTGTTTGTCAAGCATCATTTCCGAAATTCCCTTGCTTTAACATTTCATTTTTACTTGCTCCTCTTTAAAACTAAGAACCAATAAAGATTATATATTTGTTAAAGGCTTCATTTTATACTTACTGTCCCGTAAAAACACAATAATTACTTGAAGAGGAGTTAAATGGAGCAAAATGTTGAAATCAGCGCATTGAGGTCTGAGAAACTGCAGCAGGCTCAGTTGTTTTTTAACAAACTGGGAAGCAGGGACCTGAAGTTTATCGGCGTTGCAGGCTCCGTTTCATATGAGCCAAGATCTGAAGAGGATGATGTGGACATTTTCATCATAGCAGAACGTGGAAAACTTTGGAAAGTGCTGCTGAAAGCATTTCTGGCAAGAAGGATGCTGGGAGACAAAGACATATGCATCTCCCTCACAATGGATGAAGAATTCGCCGAGAATTTGTACAGAAGGGATGCAGAATATGTAGTTGCCTCAGATGCAGTGCATGTCATACCACTCTTTGGCTCTGAGTATTATGAAATGCTCCTATCAATCAGCCCCTTTGTTGAAAGATATTTCCCCGGTCATATGAGGAAAGTGGATTCGCTTTATGATTCCCGGCCCCTGTCCTTCCCCTCCATATCAGATTATATTATATTTCTTGTACTTGGGCCATACCTGATAATGCGTTCTCTGAAGAACAATAAGGTCCTCATGAAAACGAATATTGAAAAGTGTTTCAGAGTGAGAACAGGTTTTAGATATTTTTATCTGGACTCAGTGAAATATGGCAATCTCAAGAAAAAAGGAGGCGACATTTGATGACAAACACGGCAGGCATATTCTTCTCTTACTCATCTCAAAACGATGCGGATTACCTCCTTGGAAATGCTGATCACTTGGGCCTGGATAAAGTGGTACTCGCCTTAGGCGGGGAAATCACCTTACAGGACACTGTGTTGGAAAAGGACACCGGGAAGGTGGTTCTTCTCTTTGAAAAGATCAGGCTTGGAAAGGCGGAATCCTATAATCGGGCGTTAAAATGCCTTGACTCCGACATAACTTTCCTTGTATCCGGCGATGTCAGGTTCGATCATGCAATTTTCGCACAGTTGGCCAGTTATTTTGAAGATGATGTGGGGATGGTTATCCCCAGAGTCGTGCCATCTCAATATAAGTCGTTTCCTCAAAGGGTCGGTTCCATTATGTGGATGATACACGACATAACCATGGAGTCGGCTTCTGAACATTCAAAGTACTTCTGTGGCGGGGAGTTTCAGGCGATAAAGCACCCAATGCCACTATTCTCACCCGAAATAATCAATGATGACGAATTCCTTTGCCACCAGGTTTATGCTTCAGGAAAAAAGATAGTATATGCTAGGGACATTGAAGTCTCCAACTATATGCCTTCTAGCTTCAGGAGCCTCTTGCAGCAACGCACCAGAATTAACTTTGGCCATATTCAGTCCAAGAGACATAACAACTGGCATTCATCAATCAGCATGAGTGGATTTCGCAACATGGGGCACTCAATAAGCATAATTCTCGCCTTTCAGAGGAGATATGGAAAACAGAGGTTCTTCCTGTCTGTTGCAATCCTTATAGAGATAATTTCCATCATGATCGCATTTGCTCAGTTCAAAAGAGGCAAGAGTTACAGATACTGGCATCTACAGTCCAGTGAAAAGTGATGTAGTGGCCTCCATGACATTTCCCATTCTGCTCATAATCCTAAATTGTCAAGGCTTGTTGCCTGGGCTTAGGTGATTAATATAAACGCAAAACAATTGCAACCCGTTCCATCTAACCGCCTTGTACAGGCATTTTCCTGCATGATTTCTTGTTTTGAACTAGAGGGGCAATTGAGTTATGCACAATAAACGAATATTAATGGCAGCAGTGCTTTCAGCACTTTTGCTCTTGGGAGGCCTGCAGTTTTCTGAAGCTGCACAGTCAAATCAAACTCCAATAAAGCACCTTGTTATCATCATGATGGAGAATCACAGTTTTGACAACATATTCGGGACATATGGAAAACTCCAGAATGGCAGCATTGCCCGGAATGTATCCATTCCATACAATTTGGTTAGCCACCATATTCACCAGAACCTGAGTGCCGTAAGCAATGGCTCATTCAACACAGGTGATCCTTACGAAGGGTACAGCAATTACCATGCGGACTGGAACAATGGTTCCATGGATGGATTTTTCAATAATTCAGGCCCCGATTCGCTGAAGTATTTCACCTCCTCACAGATGGGTCTGGAATGGTATCTAGCACATCAATACTCCATTGCAGATATGTATTTCAGCAGTACACTGAGCGAGACCCTGCCAAACCGACTTTACAGCCTCGCTGGATTTTCCCCTGTACGGGCAGATCAGTTAACGCCGCCCCCGTTTGTGCCATACGATCAGACTATTTTCAATGAAATGGATTCCTATGGGGTGAACTGGGCTTATTACCTTAAGACCCCAGTGCTGGGGGATAGTCCACTTGATTTCATTAGCGGAATGGCCCCCCATCTATCCAACATCGGCACATGGGAGAATTTCTTCAGTTCGGTGCAAAACGGAACGCTTCCACAGGTGAGCTGGATTTCCCCTGTTTCCGGCGCAGCATTTGGATATAGCCAGCATCCGCCAGACAATATACTGGCTGGAGAAATCTGGATGTTTTATTTTATCCATCTCATTATGGAAAGCAAATACTGGAACAGTACTGCGATCTTTGTCACCTATGATGAGGGTGGAGGCTATTATGATCAGGTTGCACCACCAAAAATTGATGGGCATCAGTTAGGTTTCAGGGTCCCCTTTATACTTATATCTCCGTATGCAAAGGAGAACTATGTTTCGAGCACCATAATGAGTCATACTTCAATACTAGGTTTTATTGACTATAACTGGAACATGCCGGCATTAAACCCCCTGGTGTCTGCTTCAAATCTAATGCTGGATATGTTTGATTTTAACATGCCTTACTCATCTGGAACAGCAATCAGGCCACCATTAAATTTCACAAATGATTTCCTGAATATGCTGCCAGCCACACCTGTTGACAGCATAGCTCTTGCAGGGACTTTCAACAACGTGTCTCGCCTTTACCCGGGACAGCTTCAATTCAACGTCTCCTCGCTTCCTTACA
>JAJZAW010000019.1 GCA_021799185.1 Thermoplasmata archaeon | reverse complement strand
CGATCTCTGGCGTTTTCAGGCGCACAATCAGTTATCCTTGGTCAGGATTCAGAATTGAGAATACGAAGGTAAAGACCTGGTTTTATTTTTCTATAAATATTTACTATGCAATAAATGTAAACTGACTTTCAGTGAAGTTTCAGTTTAATTCTGGTATGTAATTCACTCCCGTTTGAGCACATTGCATATAATGCTGCCGTTTTGTTGATATTGAGCGATAGTTATAAATATGATAATTTTCATAGACATTTCGTTCATGAAGGTGATATGCTATTTCAAGTGATGGAGACAAGTTAAAGAGGAAGAAATATGTGAGACTCGCCGCAGTTACGGCCATACTCGTTGTATTTGTTATGGTCGGACTTGCTGTATCTGAATCAAATGCCGTTGGAAACAGTTCCAATGCGATATCGGCAACCGGGGGCACCGCATTTCCAGCTGCAGGCACTCCTACGCCTTATACATATCCCACTACCACAATGCAGGAGCCCGGCTATACAAATGGAACATATATAATGGCCGCAACAAACAATGTTGAGCATTTGAATGTTTATCAAGCAACCGACGTTTACAGCTTCTATTTGCTTGATGAGATTTATGATTCGGCTACGAATCTGTTACCCAATGAGACAGTAAGTCCATGGTTGGCAACTAATTGGTCGGAAACAGCAGTTACGTCAGCAAACCAAGCCGGTTTTCTAGGACTTGTGAAATCATCAGATATGACTGTAGATCCTCTAACTGGCCAGATGGAACCAGTTAAGTATGTCTATACTGTGAATATAAGACCAGGGGTTCAGTGGACAGACTGGACACCGGCCAACGCAGGCAGCACATATACCTACAGCAATGTTACAACTTTCAACGGTCCTAACGGTCACTCTCACACGGTTCAATACAGATTCGCTCCAATGACAATGAAGACTTACTATGTACAGTCAGCAGATTTCGTACTTTCTTGGAAAATACTGCAGTCTTCGGAGGACTACAGCGGTTATTTCGCTAACGTTGTAAATGTGGTACCGGTCAGCAACACAACAGTGGATTTCTATCTCTCAGACCAATCGGCCACATTTGTTACATACACTCTTGAAACGCCCATACTGCCATATCACATATGGGTGAAACACGATTATTCAACAGTACCCGGAGCCTGGAATTATACAGCGACTCCTCCCAGCTTAACTGGCGGTTACAATAACTGGAATGTTAGCTATAATCCTACGACCGGAACTGCACCACAACTCGTTGGAACCGGTCCATTCATGATGAACGGCGGTTACGGAATGCCAAGCGGTAAGTGGATTTTTGATCAGTACTGGAAACTTTATGTAAATCCACATTACTTTGTGCAGTACACCAAATCACTGAGGCAGTGGACGCCCAAATTTTATGAACTTTATGTTCCGGAATATCTTTCGCTGTCGTCTGCTGTAATAGCACTTTCTCTTAACCAGGTATATCAGATTGAAGGAGGTGTTACTCCGACATTTATCCCTACAATAGCAACATTCCAGCATACGTACATCTTTGAGAAACCAACAACTGGTTACGGATATATCCAGTTGAATTCATTCGGACCAAGATCATCTGCAAATGCTTCTGCAGGAACTTACTCTGGTATGAGCGGTCCATTCACACCGGCGAAGATGTATCCGCCGCTGAACATAACAAGTGTAAGGCAGGCGCTTAACTATGCAGTAAATAAGGTATACCTCAACTCAGTGGTTGATGAGGGCTACGGGATTCCCGGCACATCAGTTGTCCCGGATTCGGATAGCGTATGGCAGAATCACAGCCTACCTTCATTCTCATATAATCCGGCGCTCGCAATGAAGTTGCTGAATGAAACACCGGGAATGCAATATGCGAATGGGGTGTACAAGTACAACGGAGTCCCATTCACAATGGATATACAGATAACATCAGCAGCATCCAACCCGCTTGGGGTGGAAGGAGCATTGCTGATTCAGAAATGGTGGGATGCCATAGGTGTCCATACAACTGTTACTCAGGAAGCTTTCAGCACAATAGTATCCAACCTGCTTGATTATGGATATAGTGGTATAGAACTTGGCATTAGCGGTATTGAGGGGGACCCTACCGGTGACTTTGTTACCTTCTACACTCCAGCCGGATACGGCACAGGTTTCTATCTTGGCCCGTTCACGGCGATGAATTCTACAACCTTCCCAGGGCTAACAACCTCACACAACGGCACGTACTACGACAACCTTATGACCCACTTATACAATATTATGAATACCAACACAACGCTTTCAGTAAGACAAGCGGCCGGAAATGAGATTCAGGGAATAGCAGCTTATGAATCCACAATGATAAATGTAGGATACGGCATAGATCTTTTCCCCATAGATAACTCTACATTTGTCAATACGACACACGACACCCTGAGTCAGACAGGCTTCGAGTACTGGAACTTCATGTCAGTTCACCTGAGATCACATGTTGTTTCTGTGCCTCCAAGCAAGGCACCTGAAAAGCTGAGTGTAGGCGTAATGACACCAAAGCAGGTCTACACCAATGGGGAATATGGAAACGTTACAGTCCAGGTAAGGAATCAGTATGGATCACCTGTGCCTGGTGCCAATGTAACGCTGGGTGTCAACCCGTCAGGTGCGTTGTTGAATATAACGAGTCTTAACGGAGTAACAAACTCAAAAGGTATTTACACACTGGAATTCCAGGTACTGAATAACCAGCCTCTTGTATATACATCTGACTATATTGGAGAGATAAACATATCCGCTGCCGCTACAATTTCCAGTGCAGCTCCAGGTTCTGTGGTTCCAGGACTGGGTTATACGTTTATAGATGTCCAGCCTCAGCCGGTAGCCTATAAAGTAACTGAAATGCCAGCACTCAATGAAAGTTCCAATGTTTTCAAGCCAATGCAGATCGAGGTTTACAATCCATTGACCGGCGCTCCAATTCAGGGTTACAGCCTGACATTGCAAACAGTATCTGGAATTGTCAACATGACAAACGTATCATACAGCAAGGCGGCCATTTCCATGGTTTCAGGAAATCCATACACCGAACTTTACAACTCCATAAATTACGGAACTCAGGTATCGAACACAACCCTTCCCACGGGCACGAGTCCGGAAAACCTTGCATTAACTCCAAACGGTACATTTGCAGTAGTTGTCAACAACGGAACAGACACAATATCCCTATTGAATCTTTCCGACATGCAAACCGCCAGATCATTCGCAGTGGGTACTGGTCCAGATGCAGTAGCAGTTGCACAGATGACGTCGAATGCAACTTCAGTCTGGGCTTTCGTTACCAACTATGGGAGCAGCAATGTTACCGTTGTTAACCTGAGCAGTGGAAAGACTGTGGAAAACTTTGCTGTAGGGACAGGCCCCAGTGATGTTTCGCTGATGATGAATGGAGTAAATGACAGCTTTGCATTTGTAACTAACGCATTATCAGATAATGTGACTGTAATTAATCTCACTCATTACGTGAATGCAAGCTACACATCAGGGCCTAATGTGAACATCCATGTTGGTACAACGCCTGACTATATCGCCTTCTATGGCGATTTTGCTTTGGCATCTAACTATGGGAGCAACAATGTCAGCATTATTAACGTCAAAAAGCTTAGCTCAAGTACAGTCTCAGATTCTCAAATAAAACTTGGAACTCAGAAGAATCCTGATGGGATGGCAGTTGTTGGTTCCGATCTTTATGTTGCAGATTCCGGTAGCAACAACGTATCGGTGATTCAGCTTGTAAATCTCTCCTACAACTCCACTTTGGCCGCTGAGGGAAACGCTAACTACAGCTGGGTCACGAATGTATCAGTTGGCAACATGCCTGAGCAGCTGTCTGTATCCGGCGGATTCCTTTATGCCTCAGATACCGGTTCACACATTTTGTCAGTGATCGCTCTGTCTGACATCGGAACATACAGCACCATGAATACAGTAGTTACCAACATTTCAACAGAAGCTGAACCAATGGGTATGGTTACGGTGGGAACAATGACACTGGTTGCCGATAAGTCAGGGTATGTTACAGTGGTGAATGATTCCAACTCTGCTATTTACCAGAATTATACTATGTGGCAGGTTACAGGAACCACAGCCAAAAACGGAACTCTTACTGTAATGCTGAAAGTAGGGCCAAGAGCTGATTTCAATCTCATGGGAAATGACCTGGAAAGCTATGTCTTCCTGGGAAACTATGCAGCAGGAGCACCAGTTTCCGGTGCAGCACCTTACATGACCATCGGTGAGATCACATCAGCAACCAATCCCAATGGCTTCGGGACGCTCCAGCCAGTTGAACTTCCACTGGAAGTCTCAGTTAACAGCCCGGTGTACACGATATCAATGACAACGTATCCTAACAACGTCTCGTCACCAGATGGGTCTGTTCAGGTAAATGTTACCGTATTGAACAGTACAGGCGCTCCGGTGCCTAACTTTGAGCTGGATCTGGTGAGCCAGAATGCCCTTGGTGCAAACCGTGGTTACTTCAGTGGAGCCGGACCAGTGATACAGGTTACCGACCAGAACTCACTGTTCGGAAGCCTTGAACTTCCTGGAATACAGTTGACAACAAATTCCATGGGAATGGCTACGGCAATGTTCAATGCAGGCATATATACGGTGGCAACTCAGAACGGAAACTTTATCGGTTTCACGCCACAATCATTCACGGATCCATATCTCATGCCTGCTGATGATTTCGAGATAAGTGCAGTTGGGGTTACAGGTATGGCTGTGGATCAGTTGTCCATAAACTCTTCCCAGTCCGTGACAAACGTTGCTCCATCTCCTATGGCTGCAGCATATTTCCAGGGACTATCGCCCGTTGACGGTGCCATACTGCTTAGCAGCGGATCTACCTATACCATATATGTAAATTCCACATACAACACACCGGGTGGTGCATCTGCTGGAGGCGTTCCATTTACACTATCCGCAACCTATGGTACATTTTCGCAGACTTCTAATACGACAGACGCAAATGGAACATTTACCCTCACCTATACGGCCCCTAAGGTTACGACAGACACTGAAGTAACAATAACTGTGGTAGCCGGTGGAACCACATATGTAGAGCACGTCATTGTGAAGCCGGTGACACCTGCCCCAAATAATATCCTGTACTATTCGCTGATTGGGGTATTTGCTGCACTGTTTGTGATCTTCGCAGCCCTTTATGCAGTTGGGAGAAAGAAAATGACTTCTCCACCAAAGGGAGGGGAACCCCCAAAGACAGGTAACTGATAAGTCATTGACCATATTTATTAACAAAATAATTATATATAATTTCTATAATTTTTCATAAATCATAAAGGTTTTTGTTATCCATGTTTTTTCTGTTCACGTTTCATTAAGAGATACAAGCAGAGAGGTCATAATATCATGTAACTATTTCTTGTTACAAAATATTTGGCATTAGGCTGGGATTATAAGCAATTTATCTAAAAAATATAATTCAGAATTTACCATATACTTACTGAATGTGCGACCGCTTTGTGAATGTATATCTTTTTACATAAAAAAATGGTTAATCTTTTCGAACATTGTTTTCTCCAGGTTTATGGCAATTGTATTAGGTGAGTTGAGTTAGAAGCAGAAGAACTATTTGTGAACACTGAATTAATTCCGTTACGAAAGTGAATTTCCATTCACAATCTATCTATACACTTATTATGATTTTTAATCTTAATGACTGTTAAGGTCATATAATTCAGGAGTTGCTAATAAATGAGATTTTGAATTCTAAACTATTCTTAGGTTCCATCAAAATCTTTAATCAATCTGTAGGTCTTTTTTTAGAGATTGAAAATGCAGAATATGCATGTCGTCTCATGGCGTCTCTGAAACAATGTATTAATTTCTAGGTTCATTCTAAAATGGGTTTAAATCCTTAGTCGTTCAATGATCATTCATTATTTTATAGGACAATCTTCCCCTTAATGTCTGTTTGTGATCTAGTTAGAATTAAATAGAGTATTTCGTTATAACAAATGGCATGAATCCCTATCTCATTGCAAGAAAGATAGTTCAGGATGTTATTCTAATAGTTCTCATGGCAGTAGTGATTTTTGTGGTATACCGGCTTATGCCAGGCAACCCTGCCCAATTGCTCCTGTTTGGTGCCAAAAAAGCTGGTCTGTCATCCCAGAAATTGCTGGCTGTTGAATCTCAACTGGGGCTTGCCGGAGGAAAATGGAATTTTGCCAATTTCCTTATTTACATGAGGGACATGTTCACCTTCAATTTTGGGTTTGACTATTTCGAAGGTCTTTCGGTATGGGACATAATTAAACAGGCTCTACCCTACACAATGCTCCTGTTCGGAACTGCTGCTGTAGTTTCATTCCTTATTGGTATCCCTCTGGGCATCGTAACTACGTGGTTCAGAGGAACAAAAAAGGAGAGTGCCCTTGTTTCATCGTCAAATATACTTAATGCAATACCGTTTTTTGTACTTGCCATAGTACTCATCATATATCTTACGGCAAAATTCCCCATTTTCCCGGTCAGGGCCGATTTTCCAATTGCGTGGGTGTCTGAGCCCAGTCACTGGGGCGGTGTGTTATATTATATGTTTCTGCCGACAGTTGCTCTGGTAGTCATAGAAGCAGCAGGGCATCTTCTAACAACGAGAGCCGCAATGGTAGGAACACTGGGAGAAGATTTTATAACCACAGCAAAAGCCAAGGGAGTCAGTGAGGGGAGCATAATGTTTCACCATGCTGCAAGGAATGCCATGATTCCAATAAGCACCCGAATGGCTCTTGAATTCGCGTTGCTGATGAGCGGGGCAGTAATCGTGGAAATTATATTTTCATGGCCTGGAATGGGACATCTGCTTTACCAGGCAACACTATCACTTGATTATCCTTTAGCTGAAGGGTCCCTGTTTGTCATCTCTCTCGTTACAATTATAACCTACTCATTTGTAGACTTTATACATGCATGGCTTGATCCCAGGATAAAACTGTAGGTGAATTTATGGTTAAAGATGACAATACTGGATATAATATCAAAGAGATCAGAAGGAAGAGGCTTAATTTCAGGCTTTACCAGTTCAGAAAGCAATGGCGGATATTCTACAGATCTGCGTATGGGCGGGTTGGCTTCTATATAATCCTTGTATTCGCCATTATTGCCATTCTCGCTCCATTCCTTGAGGTTCATCGCGATGCACTTTCCTATGTGGCACCATCAATAGATACTACTGTAATGAGCATTTCTGCAAGGTCATCTATTGGCAGCCCTGCTACTTTAAACTCCTCGCCTGTTGCTGTTGCTGCCTCAGCTATTTCGGGTCTGGGATCTAACATGGTTTATTCAGTGAGCGCTAATGGTCAGGTTTACGCTACATCTTTAGGTTCTGCCCGGTCTTTACCTGCGGGAACAAATGTCAAACTTTTCAGCATAAGCGTATCATCGGGAAGCCATGTGCTCGGAGTAAGAGTGTTTCCGCTCCAGACCATAACATCAGCCGGTTTCCCTGCAACAAATAACTACCTTCTCGTTGCAACGTCCGGAGGAAACGTTACCATAGCCAGGCTTGAATGGACAGGCGGATCAGAGGGTCAGGGAAATTTAGTTGCTTCTGGCATCCAGACTATTAATCTAGGTCTGAATATGAGTCTAATGCCAGCTTCCAGCTCACTCTCAGTTGATACCAGTGTGTTTCCTACTATTCCGAGTTCCGGCGATGTTTTTGCAGTGGGGGATAACACTACAGGAATCTACATGATCAAGATTGCCGATAATCCATTTTCTATAATATGGTCAAAGAAACTGCAGATTTCGTCGCAGCCATCAAGTATGGCATTCCTGGGTGCATTTTACCAATCTGGCCAATTTCAGCAGATTATAATAACTCAGAAAGGAAATATCTATTCCTTCAGTGCCTCCAATGGTGCTGAATTGTGGGTTAAAAACACACCTTATGTTTTTGCAGGGAAATATAGCATACCTTCATCTTATCAGCAAAGCTACAGTCCATATGATTCCATATTCGAGATCCTTTCTTCCGGCACCAGTTACTATATCGAAGGCTTTTATATATCAAATGGCACAGCCTATCAGGTATATAGCAGCAATCAGCCAATTTCTGCTTTATCCACATCACTGGGTGAAAGCGGTTTTCCGTCGTCGCTACTTGCAATAAGTGGTAATTCTGCTGTAATCATTAGCTCACCGGGACATGTCTATGGAAATGTATCCATGTCAACAAAATATGGGGATTACCTTCATAACCCGGTCTACGTACCAAACCTGAATAGCTACATCATCTCATCTCAGAAAGGGGAGGTATATTCACTGTCTGCTACACTGGGTAAGAATCCATTTAACTGGGTGGGAACTATTTCAAAGACTCCTGCAACTGCCTCTTCTCCAACACTGCTCCTTGATGCAAGCAGCGGGTTGGAAGCTTTGGCTCAGGTTAACGAAACAGGAAGCCTTATAGTTTATTCTGCAAGTGGTGTAACCGTGAATCCAATGCCCCCTACCTTGCATACTCCATCAGGAACAACTTTCCTGCTGGGCACAAATACTGAGGGCAATGATGTCTGGAGTCAGTTTGTTGCAAGCTTCCAGCCGGACTGGGTAGTAGGAATAAGTGTGGGTCTCATAGGAATAGCCATAGCACTTGTCCTTGGGATGATAATTGGATATTACAGGGGCTTTGTTTCGGTGGCACTCGATACGGTAACACTTGTTATATATCTTATTCCAGGACTGGCACTGCTGATTGCTTTGACATCTGTTCTGAGTCCTTCATTCTTCAATATAATTTGGATTTTGAGCTTCCTGAGCTGGCCTTTCACCACTTTTACCATCCTTGGCATAATCAGAAGTATAAAGCAGCGTGCATTTGTCGAAGCTGCCAGAGTATCCGGAGCAGGTACAATGCAGATACTCAGGCGGCACATGTTACCTAACGTGACACCACTGCTCATATACCTGACTGCATTGAATGTGAGCGGAGCAGTTGGTGGAATAGCCACTTTACAGTTTCTGGGAGTTGCACCCCTTACAATATTGACATGGGGGGCAATGCTCAATCCCCTAGAGAACAATTTCTATCTGGCAGCCTCGGCTCCCTGGTGGGTGATTCCTCCAACAGTAGCACTGACTCTCTTCATAATGGCATTCATATTCCTGTCCAGAGGTGTTGACGAGGTTGTTAATCCAAGGATAAGGAGAAGGTAAGATGATTGAAATTCAGGAAGATCGTGAAAAAGGAAGACAATCGCCATTTTCAACGCCGTTGCTGCATATAGATGACCTTTCAGTCACCTTCGATACATACGAGGGGAAACTGAGGGCTCTGGAAAATATTGATCTGAAACTCGGTAATGGTGAATCACTGGGCATAATTGGCGAGAGCGGCTCTGGAAAGACCACACTTGCAACAGCGATTATGGGACTCATTGCTGACAACGCAGTTCTGGGGGGAAGCATATCGTTTGATGGTAACGTGATCATAGATTCTGAGCATTTCGGGAAAGCCTATCAGAAGCTCAAGAGAAGAGAGAGGAAGATCCTGTCAGAGAAACTCATAAGCATACGCTGGAAGGATATATCCATGGTTTTCCAGGGATCCATGAACGCTTTCAACCCTGCTTACACAATTGAAAAGCAGATAGCGGAAGTATTCAAAATTCATACAAATCTCTCCGATGAGGAAATTGAGGAGAGATCGCTTCGGGTCATTGAAGCGGCTGGACTGAACAGATCAGCTCTAAAGGCATACCCGCATGAATTAAGCGGCGGAATGAAGCAGCGCGCCGTAATTGCAATGGCTCTTGCGCTCTCCCCCAAGCTGGTAATCGCAGATGAACCTACAACGGGCCTTGATGTGATCACGCAGGCCAAAATAATTTCTGAACTGAAAAGCCTTCGTGGAAAATCAATCAACTCTATGATAGTAATATCTCACGATGTAGGAGTCGTGTCACAGCTAGCCGACAGGGTAGTTGTATTGTATTCAGGTCGAATCATGGAGGTGGGCCCAACATGGGATGTCTACAAGCGATCTCTGAATCCTTACACACGGGCGCTGCTGAGCAGTTATCCTTCAATTGACAGCACCAGATCGCACATAGATGGCATTCCTGGGGCACTTCCAGATCCACTTTCAGAGAGAGCAGGTTGCTATTTTGCACCCAGGTGCAAATATGCCGACACCATATGTTACAATAGCATTCCTGAACTGGAGGAGATTATCCCCGGGAGATTCAGCAGATGCCATTTTGCCAAAAAATTCCTGGATGGGGAAATAGTGGAGGAAACAAAGCCTCATGCCTCTGAAAAGAAGATAAATGCCATGGCAACTGACGTTCTCAAGACAGACGAACTCACAGAATATTTCAGTCTAAGGACGAAAACATACGGTCAACTGTATGGGAAAGAAGAAACCACACGAATAGTAAGGGCAGTTGACCACATAAACATGGATATAAAAAAAGGAGAGATTTTCGGCGTAGTGGGTGAAAGCGGTTCCGGGAAAACAACGCTTGGGCGGGTGATTCTTAAATTGCTGGATGCAACATCTGGCAAAGTATTATTTTATGCTACCGAGAATAACGACAACCCGGATTCTGGTAATCTTTCAGAAATTGATGTCACTGCCAGTCATCAGCGTTCAGATCAGATAAAGCTCTTCAGGAAAGAGACTCAGCTAATTTTCCAGGACCCATATGATTCCATAGATCCAAAACAGACTGTGTTCAGCATAGTTGAGGAACCAATAATTGCTCACAGGATAACAAATGATCCAATCAAAATAACTGAGATGGTCAACCGGGTTCTGGAAATAGTCAGGCTAAATCCGCCTGAAAGTTATTCCGAGAGATATCCGCACGAACTTTCAGGAGGAGAGAGGCAGAGAGTAGCTGCTGCAAGGGCACTTGTTCTTAGACCTGAATTTCTTGTCGCCGACGAACCAATATCTATGCTTGACGTTTCTCTCAGGGCTGGCTTTATGAACCTGCTTCTGGAACTCAGGAACCAGTTCGGGATAACAGTCATGTTCATAACCCACGACCTCGCTTCTGCAAGATATCTCTGCGACAGGATTATGGTGATGTATCTCGGTGTGAGTGTAGAAAGCGGAGATTCTGAACAGGTTATGAGGAATCCGCTTCATCCGTACACCAAGGCACTGATTAAGGCTGTGCCAAAGCCAAACCCAAATTGGGATCCCTCCAAAATTGAAATAAAAGGAGAGATAGGAAACGCCATTGATGTCCCGAAGGGGTGCAGATTTTACAGAAGGTGCCCGTATGCTAGGGAAATATGTGAAACTTCTTCACCTCCCAGGAAGGAACCTGAAACAGGCCACTGGTACTTCTGTCATTTCACGCAGGACGAACTCAACAGTTACAGGAGTTTCGGCAAATTTGATAACCAGGAATGATAGGATTGTATGACAGGAGATACTTCAGGGGAAAACAATGATGAAATAAGAAGGGCAGTTGCACATGCCAGATGGAAATACATCAAGCCCCCATTGCTGGCACTATTTTTATTGGTTTTTCTTCCGCTTTCCTCTGTTGTGTTCTATGGTTTCATCCCATATCTGACATATATGCCGGATGTGATTTTTATTGCGGCAATTGTAGTGATCTTTTTCGGTGCCTGGTTCGACTTCGGGGCATCCGCATACCTTAAGGACCTCAAGGATTTTTATCACAGAACCCCAAGTGATGCTGACATGGTTTACATACAGAAACAGCAGCTGATCCTAACCGGGCTATACATTCTCATAGGGTTACTCTATATTTCTGTTTCCGTGTTACTGTACATAATTCTCATCCACGTGTTCTGAAGATTAAGTTTAAATGCCCGTTTCTGAAAATATAAAGCCAGAAACTTGAGATCGTCAAAACTGAGACTTATTTTCTTATCCCTATATTTGTCAAAGAAATTTCCTGGGTTTGTCCGTTCCATGAATATTCAGAGTGATGATAGAATCTATATGGTTATGACAATCACTTAAAAAGAACTTTTATATACATAAATTCAGATCATCCAAAACTCTTTTTAAAGGAGGTAAAAAATGGAAAATCAAAGTGGAAACGATGAACCAAAGGCCCCTCAAGTTCCAGTGGCTCCTCCACGCAGGCCTGCAGGTAATGGCAAATGGTATGTCATTATCGCAGTACTCATTGTGGTTATAGCCGCACTGGGAGTATTGGGATTCTATCATCCTGTAACGGTGGGCTCTACGTCTACCGCGTCGGTGGTTACTAACAGTGCAACGCTCGGGTCACCATTTAATTTGAGTGTGACAGCTAACGGAAAATTCAGCACCATGGACATCTACTGGGGAGATGGGCATCAAACCGTAGTACCATGGACTGGCAGCGACAAGGTGGCACTGTCGCACACATATAACACACCGGGAACTTACCTGATCTATTATGTGGTTAATTTCCCATCAGGTGCAACTTACAACAACAGCAACAATCTTATCCCGGTAGTGACTAATTATCAGTCTTCTTCAACAATTAACCCCAACGCGGCAGTTGGTCAGGCATATCTCCTGAATAACACAGATAATGGTCTGTTTTATTACCACAATGGAACTCTTACCCTCAAGCCGGGTGTGAACATCTCCGCACAGATCGGTTTTTACCAGAGCCCTCAATCTGGAGAGGTCTTTGCCCAGTCTGCAAACCTTTACTATATGGACGTTTTCAACCAGTCGTACACTCTGCCCTACTACTTCAACACTACGCAGGACAGATACATTGTGAATCCTGCTAACACTACATGGAACATAACTAACCTGTCACAGGGGTTCTATCAGCTGGAAGTAACGACACAGGCTGGTCAGGTATATTCCCAGACATATACAGTTCCAACAACAGTAACAAACAGTTCTGTAGTAAAAGTCAGTGGAGTTCAGACCTACAACAAAACATATGTGCTGAAAGTAGCTAACGCATCAGTTCTTAACTCATCACTTCAGCTTGGCTATAATACGGGAACCTGGGTTACCAATTACGCCAACACTAATGTTACTTATGAAGCCTTGGCCAATGTATCTTATACCTCACCCCATAAAACGCCTGAGGTAATGCTGTACAAATATGACAATATGACCTACGTGCCTGGTACAAATCTTACCTTTACTCATGATACAAACATAAGTTTCATGTCAAACACCACGGGCTTATATTGGAATGGTAGTACGCTAAAAACAGTTACATTTAATGGCTCCAGCTATACTCCGAGTTATAGTATTATAAGTGGATCCTACATCAATTTCACCAAGGCAGCACAGGTTGAAGTACTGAACAACACCAATGTTACATACAATCATAACAGCTACATGTGGTACAACATGGGAGACATGATCGAATATCTGAGTACATTCAGCAATACTACATACAACATGAATACAACACTTTCATACACTAACCCGAGTACAACGGTTAATTATACCAATGAAATGGTTAATGTAACAGTTATGACGTTCCACAGTGGAACAACGACAGTAACTGTTCCAACAGGGACTGTTGACACCGCACTGGGCGTATATTCAACGGAATATTATATAGATATACCGGTATTTTCACAGCCTACTGTGAATGTTCCAATATTCGGATTCCCGCCGTATTCACCTGTAACCTCGGGAGCTGGCACATACACTGCAGTTGAGCTTGAAACCGGCGGTTATAAATCACTGGATCCGGCAATAGAATATGATACTGTTTCGTATGAAGTACTACTGAATACACTCCAGACTCTCGTTATGTATAAGGGTAACAGCTCCTCAACATTCGCTCCAATGCTTGCCAGTGCTCTACCAAATGATACTGCTGGAGGCGTGAACCTTCACTATCACAACTACACAATGAAGACACCTTGGGGCACTCAATACACAGTGCATGAGGTGCCATACCAGAACTATACATTCCACATAAGGAGCAATGCCTCATGGCAAAATGGTGCACCAGTTAAAGCATGGGATGTAATGTATTCGATCACTAGAACACTACTGTTTGATGCCGGAACTCCCGGAACGCCGGGATGGATACAGGCACAGTATCTGTTACCTGGCGATTATTACACATCGAATACCTTCTATAACATAACTACAAATATTACCGTTGACAATGCTACTAACAATATTACATTCCACTTCCAGAAAGCAATGCCTCCAACTCTCGTATATGAAATACTGGGACAGGTATCAGGTGCAGCTATAGCGAGTTCCTCGTGGTTGATAGCTAATGGTGCAGGGATTACCTGGTCATCGGCAGGCTTCCAGGCATATAAGGCACATGGAAATTCAGGGGATTACAACACTTATGTGCAGAATAACGTTCTAGCAGACGGACCTTTCAAAATTCAATACATAGTACCGTCACAGGAAGTTGTGTTTGAAGCGAATACTGCGTTCAAAAGTCCTGGACCATGGTACCCTGCTGCTCAGCTTACGCATGTAGTAATACAGTGGGTACCGGAGGAAACAACCGCCTATCTGAACCTTAAGTCAGGAATCGCACAGAGTTCTACAATTCCAACATCATCATGGAATCAGGTCGAATCACTGCAGAGTGCCGGTCTTGCTCAAGTTTACAGTTTTCCCACACTTTCAATCTTCTGGTACAACTTCAATGCACAGGTTAATGTAAGCATGGCTCAGAAGGTAGTCTATTCTGGAACAAACATGCCGTCCGCACTATTCGTGAGCCACAATGTGAGGCTGGCATTCGCATATGCATATAATTACCCATACTACTTTGGACAGCAGATTGGAAACAGTATATATCACACAACCTTTGATGTCCCATATGCTGGGATGCTTCCAGCCGGAATGGCCTTTGCCCCCAACCTAACATCGAACAACAGTACACTTGTTACTCAATACAACGGAAACGTATCAGTCCCAACTTTCAGCTTGGCAAAGGCAAAGTCGGCCTGGGGTAACTTCACGAACTCATCTGACTTCAAGGCACTAGGACTTACAAATAGTACATCGACAGGTGCAGTTCTTTACAACGGTAAGCCGCTTGTCATCCCAATAGTCATAGATACCGCTGACCCAACTGATCTAGCTGGTGCAACAACATGGGCATCTTATCTCGAGCAGGTTATACCAGGATCTACATTTGTTGTCACACCACTGGCTTTCCCAACCATACTGGGATATCAGGTGCAGGGAGCTAACCCGATGCCAGTATACTTCCTTGGCTGGGCTCCAGATTACCCATATCCAACGGACTATCTGGCTCCTATGGGATTGCCAACAAACACATCACTGTATCCAGGCGCCAATGAATTCACACCATACTGGTTTGCAAATAGTGGCGTACCCAGCGGACAACAGCAGGCGGCTGTAATGAAGCAAATGATCTCTGAGTACAACAATGGAACTGCAGCAACCTCAACCCAGAGCGCAAGCTTCTGGTTCAACGCAATGAATAATCACATAGTGAATGAGACTTGGTACGTATACTTGTTCCAGCAGAACCAGTTCTGGATACATACGCCAGCAATTCCAAACGATGTCTATGCAAAGTATGAATCGAACATTATGACTGGTGGTGGTGGAGACCAGATGTATAATTTCTACCCATCAACTTCATAATTAACCATTTTTTTAATATAATTTCTATTTTTCATTTCTTTTAAAATTTGTTTTTTTATTTCAACACAGTTATATTTGCAATTTAGAATTTTTTACACCTGAAGGAGGAAATTGGATTACTAGGTTAATGCTGTGCAAGTCCTCAAATTGATGATCTTTTTCAGATTCTCCTTAATATTTCCATGAGAAGATATCACTGTTGGATCTCATTGCGGCTTATCTTTTTCTTCAATTTCAACTTCTAAGAATTATATGATTTCTGGAGGATTTGGTTTCAAAAATTCTTGAGACGGAGAGAAAAAAGCAGCATCCTGCCGGAGGTTACATTCCTGAATAGGAATTGTTACCTCTATTATTCCTCATGAAAGTATCACAGGGAAACCTAAGAACCCGGGAAGAGGATAGAGTACATAGGGAGAATCTAAGGAATAGTGTGGTGGAAACATTTCATACACAAAAACGATGCATGGGCATGGTAACACACGCCTGGCATATTAGCTTTCACGTGATCTTATCAAGGCATTGAGTAGATATTTTCAGGAAGCATTTTCGGTTGTTAGGCTTCTCGATTCTGTCCGCTGAAATCTGTGAAGAAGGAATGGGAGGGCCTTCAAAAGTCAACAGGTATAAAGCACCATTTGTCACTAATTTTCCTAAAAGATCATGTTAGTGATTCGGTTCTGGCGTATCAGGGAAGTTGACATTATTTCAGCCTGAATTGATTAAACAATTTTGCAATCGATCTCTTTTCTATCTTCTCAGGCCAGAGATCACAATCGTTGCACAGAGGAATCCAATGTCAGCTAGAGAATAGTGTAAAATTCAGGATCTAGGGATATATCTGCATAGTTCTAGATAGTATTCTGCTGCAAGGCATTATTCCAACAGATGCGTGGGACATTACCTTGATGATTTAATAGAAATTAGTGCCAGGACAAGGGTAAAGATATCTCTGATAAAGGCATTAAATCTCTTCCAGATTGTAGAAAATGTACTCTTATCCCTTAAAACACTAAGATATGTTTGTCGTCATGGCGTTACTCATTCATCTTATCATGGTTTTTCTTCCGTGAAATTAGAACACATTAATAGATAAAAGAGATACATGGCATTATTGAAAGACTCAGGGATAGAAAACTTTGTTGAGAAGATCCTGCATGATCCACGAAAAGAAACATCAATCGGATTCTTTATTTATGTACCTTCAAAATTCATAATGCCACGGAAGATGCTCATAACCTCAGATGGATGCCACCGGGAATAGCTCAGGAAAGCAGTGTTGACTTTCCCCAATGTACCGATAAATGGTCATAGCAGCCACTCTTACATTACAAAACATAACACGAAAAGGAAAAACAAAAGCGCTAAAACCATCAAAGCATGGCAAAGGAACTTGTAAAGTACATATTCTTTCTGAATTGGATAAATCTTAAGAAACTCGGAAGAAACTGTGAACCCATCGGGGAAATGGCTGACGACAGGTACAAGAACGAGACCGTTGAGACGATTCCGGAGAACAACAGCATCTTCTATTGCACAGAGAGAATCAGTGCAGCATCTAGAGTTTCCTAAAGTTTAGAAAACATCGTATCTTCCTGGACAGCATCTCGCAATACACTTATAGCTGATTAACTCTAGTTCAAGACAACTTATGAATTGCTGAGAAATTTATATTGGTATCAGATGTATTTCTCAACCGGAGCCTGACATATTCAAATCATGGAAAAGGTGAAATATCCTATCCTGATAAGGTCACTCGATGGAGCTACGTTATTTCATAATCAGACGGCTCTTGGTGATGATTCCGACTTTGATTGGTTTATTAGTCATAGTCTTCGCTTTGCTAAGTGGGATCCCAAAGTCGGTTCTTGCCGCGCCATATCTGAACCCACATTCAACAGTTCCTAAGCCGGAGCAACTTCAGAGGATTTACGCTCTACTTGGGCTTAACCAACCTCCACCTATACATTTCCTTATATATGTCAAAAATGTTTTTACGGGTAACTTAGGTATAATGAATCTAGCTGGATACCCTTCAAATGTTTTAAGCGCCATCGAGCTTGCATTTCCAAATACTGTACAGCTTGCACTTTTTGCAACATTGCTTTCCATTGTTATAGCTATACCTTTGGGCACTTATATTGGATCAAAACCAAACTCGCTCAGTGATCAGGCAGGAAGGATATTCTCACTCAGTGGCTACTCTATGCCGGCTTTCTGGCTGGGAATATTATTGATTTACGCCTTTGGGAGCGGCGTAATTACAGGCAATCCCTTGGGGGTACTGCCATATTCTGGATCATTTAATCCACTTTCAATTCCATCTCCAAACCCATCTTGGTTCCACGGTGAATTTACGTCACCCACTCACCTTTTCATCTTTGATGCCCTCCTTAACGGTGCATGGGGCTTGGCGTGGGAAGGATTCAAGCATGTAATTCTCCCGGTAATTACTCTTACTTATACAATCCTGGCTGGGGTCCTAAGGTTCATACGTGCTGGAATGGTAGATTCATCATACCAGGAATACGTTAAAACTGCACGGGCAAAAGGAGTTCCTGAGAAGTTAGTAATAAACAGACACATAAGGAGAAATGCTTTGATACCCTCAATCACGGTAATGGGTCTCCTCTTTTCCAGCTTGCTGGGTGGAGTCGTGATAATCGAGGATCTTTTCTCATACCCTGGCATAGGTATGCTAGCGGTAAATGCTGCTGAAACGTATCAGGTTTATGGTGTACTGGGAACCACATTTTTCTTTGGGATAATACTTATAATCGCTAACCTGATAGTTGATGTTGTTTATGCTTTCGTTGATCCCAGAATTAGATATTGAGGTGAATTATGGCCGAAATTGCTGAAATTAAAAATCCTGGAAGAATTCAAATAACCCGCAGGCGCCATCCCAGAATAGAGAGTTTCAAAAGTACTTTTAATCTGTTTCTCAAAAATAAGCTAGCTCTTGCCGGATTCATAATTACAATGGCCTATGGGATAATCGCTATCCTTGATTGGGTTCATCCATCTTGGCTAGGTATCGCAAATATAAACAATGCTGCTAATTTTACGGTTGGTGGAGCAAGTGCGTTGAGTCTGGCACCACCGACAGCACCAACCTTAAGTCATGGTTGGTGGTATTGGTTTGGGACAACAGAATACCAGATTCCAATTTTGCCTGTCATGCTAGCTGCACTTAAGTTTGATATAGCATACTCAGTTCTCATCGTAGTTACAGGCATGTTGATTGGCGTTATAGTAGGAACGATATCTGGTTATCTAGGGGGGGCAGTGGATGAAACGGTAATGAGGATAACAGACATATTCTTCAGTGTCCCCTCACTTATTCTTGTTATTGCGATTACTTTTGTACTAGGTGAATCGCTCTTCTTCGTCGTTATAGCTCTTATCATAATCT
>JAJZAW010000145.1 GCA_021799185.1 Thermoplasmata archaeon | reverse complement strand
AAATATTATCATTTAATAGCGTGAAAAAGGTACTTGACACAGTGATAGCATGGTTTACATAGGAATTATTGGAGGAAGTGGACTCTACAATCTCATTGAAAATCCAAAATCTTTTGATATAGAGACCCCATATGGCAAACCCTCATCCCCAATTGAGGTAGGCAAGATTAATGGCGTGGAGATTGCCTTTGTCCCACGCCACGGTAAAAAGCATACAATTCCGCCCCACAAGGTGAATTACAGGGCCAATATATGGGCACTCAATAGCCTTGGCGTGAAGAGAATCATAGGGATTAATGCAGTAGGCTCGCTCAAGGAAGAACTTGCTCCAGGTCATATTGTGATACCGGATCAGTTCATAGATTTCACCAGGAGGAGAGAGCTTACATTTTACGACGGTCCTGAGGTGTACCACATATCCATGGCGGATCCATTCTGCCCTGAAATGAACAGGGAGATTTTTGAGGTTTCAAAGAAAATAGACCGTAATTCTCATCTGGGTGGATCATACGTGACCATTGAGGGGCCGAGATTTTCCACAAGGTCAGAATCCAGGATGTACAGGCAGTTTTCCGATATTATTGGGATGACTCTTGTTCCAGAAGTCAACCTTGCAGATGAAATGTCAATGTGTTATTCCGTTCTGGCAACAGTGACAGATTATGATGTATGGTCTGAAACACCTGTTGAAGCAGCGGAAGTATTCAGAACCATGAAGGAAAACGAAGAAAAGGTTACCAGGATAATAATGGAATCACTACCATTAATAAATTCGGAAAGGCACTGTCACTGTAAAGATCGCCTTAAAGATGCAAAAGCGTGAGGAAACCATAATGAAAATAAAATTTTTAGGAGGAGCAGAAGAAGTTGGCAGGCTGGCAATAAAGTTTCAGGACGGCAATACCAGATTCATGGTGGATTACGGAGTGGTGCCGGAAAAGCCCCCACAGTACCCCATG
Organism: Thermoplasmata archaeon; assembly: GCA_021799185.1. GTDB lineage: Archaea > Thermoplasmatota > Thermoplasmata > Thermoplasmatales > Thermoplasmataceae > UBA509. Next base: position 2,511 of record JAJZAW010000145.1, on the reverse strand, counting down.
CCGTATGAGCCGGTAGATGGGATATTCATAACGCATGCCCACCTGGATCATATCGGCGCATTGCCTGTATGTTACCATGTAGACAAGGCGAGCCTTTATACCACAACAATGACCGCAAACAGCATGGAACCACTTTTGAACGATTCCATCAAGATAATGGACCTGGAAGGTTACCCAAAGAGGTTCGATGTCACGGATATTGATACGATGTTTGAGTCACTTACAGCAGTGCATTATGGAGATACCGTGCAGGTAGGAAAGTATTATGCCACACCATATTCCGCCGGGCACATACCGGGATCATCCATGTGGCTCTTTGAAAACAGCCAGAAGGTTCTTGTTACCGGGGACCTCTATACAAGGGATTCAAATCTTCTGGTAGGCGGAAAACCTGTTAAGGCCGACATACTTGTAATGGAGAGTACATATGCCGGAAAGAATCATGAAGACAGGCAGCAGGTTATTGCCAGGCTTAAGTCAAGGATAAAAGAGGTTGTTGACAACGGCGGAAAGGTCATACTGCCCTCATTTGCACTTGGAAGAACTCAGGAACTCATCATGATTCTTGCAGACCTGGGCTACAGGATAGCCGTTGACGGCATGGGCAACCTCATAACCGGGATTTACCTTAACACACCAGGCTACCTGAGGTCAAGGGGGGAGTTCAGACGGAAGGTTGGCCGTGTTCGCCAGGTGAGGGGCAGGCGGATGAGGGAGTCGGCTCTGGAAAATGACATCATTATAACAACATCCGGGATGCTTGACGGCGGGCCTGTCCTGGGATACATCCAGAAACTTGCAGATGATGACAAGAGCGCAATATTCCTCACAGGATACCAGGTTGAAGGAACGAACGGCAGGAGTCTTGTTGAAACAGGGACAATAAATATTGCAGGGGTCCCCCTGAGGCCAAGCATGCAGGTGGAATTCTTCGATCTCTCCGCACATGCTGGCCACGACGATCTAATATCATTTGCCAAGGCAGTTAGCCCTAATAAGATAATTCTCTGCCATGGGGAAAGCCGGGAGAAACTTCTGGACGATCTCTCTGAGTTTGAAGTGATTCTTCCATTCAACGGAAAAGAATTCAACATCGACTGAGGCCAGCCACAACATCCCCAATTTCACGTTTCATTTCCTGGCCTTTAAAGGCTTTTTTTGAATTTTTTTGATCTCTTTTTGGAGTTTTTGTCAGGGAGTACATTTAAATATCGGTGAGTAATTTTCATGAGAATGAAATATTATGTCAAATCATGATAATGTGCCACTATGTCACTTCGGCGGGCCTGGTCTGGCCTTCAGCGTAGTCCAATCCGGAGGTTCAGCATGATAATTACATTGATCCAGTATCTTTATTCTGTTATTTCCGGTGTGCTTGTGGGTTTCTCCCTGGGGTTGATTGGCGGTGGCGGATCAATACTTGCTATACCTCTGCTTCTTTACTTTGTAGGCATTAATGATCCACACGCTGTAATAGGCACAACAGCGCTTGCAGTTGGAATAAATGCCTATATAAACTCCATAAGCCACTGGAGAAGGCGAAACATTAACCTGAGGGTTGGATTGATATTTTCGGCTCTTGGCGTCGTAGGGGTTCTGATCGGCACCACTCTTGGTTTGCTTACAAAGGGAGACCTGCTGCTGTTTCTCTTCTCCTTTATGATGATGGGGATAGGACTGTATATCTTCCTCACAAAATGCAGGAAGGAAAACCAGGATTCCTCAGGCAGTACAAAGGTGGAGAAAAGCAGTGATGCAAAGGTGAGCTCCTTTGGTGTGCTGGCTGGCTTCGCATCAGGGTTCTTCGGAATAGGTGGGGGATTCCTCATTGTCCCATCAATACTTTACTCTTCCAACCTCAACATGAACAGGGCTGTAGGGACTTCCCTCCTTGCAGTTGGTACCTTCGGGATGGTTACAGCCATAAGGTATGGAATCGCAGGGCAGATAATCATACCCATAGCGATTCTGTATGTGGTAGGGGGCATATTTGGAGGCATGGCAGGTGCAAGGATATCTTCAGGGATGAACAAAACCCTCCTGAGAAAAATATTTGCAGTGATAATTGTGGTGGTTGGCATATATATGGCAATACAGAATTTCTCTGCAATCTGATATGCTGGGTTTCCATCCTTCAGTGTATTACTCCCAGGGCAATGATGGCATTAATGAAATACTGTATTGCAAAACCTGCAACAAGAAGACCGAATATTCTGGTAAGGGCTTTAAGCACTTTATCGCCAAGAACCCTTGTTATTCTGGATGAGAAGGAGAAGAATATGTATATTATGAGCATAACAAGTGCAAGCGACACGATGGTGAAAAGATCGTTCAGGGGATTAGAGAACACTGCACCTTTCATCAGTATTATGACAAGCGATATGGCACCAGGACCGGCAATGAATGGTGTGGCAAAAGGGACTATCCCAATATCCTCCTGAACCTGCCCTCCTCCCATGGATTTAGGCCGGTCTCCCTCCCTAACCATCTCAATTCCCATGATGAGCAGGA
>JAJZAW010000144.1 GCA_021799185.1 Thermoplasmata archaeon | reverse complement strand
AGTTATTTCCAGGATGGGAATAACGCAACTCACTGACATCGAGCTTATTTTCATTGCTCCTGTAGGCTGCAAGTTCCTGGAAAGAAAGGTCCTGAAACCGAAGGACCTGGTAGAAATGCCATACATTTCCAGGTATGGCAACTCAGGAGTGCAGACTCAGATCGAAAAGATCCTACAACATGCCGGAATGTCAGAGAGCGACCTTAACATTGTATTCAGGCTTGAAAACTCATCTTCCGTAATAAACGCTGTTTCTGAGGGGCTTGGCGTATCAATAGTGGCAATGGTGCAAGCTGAGAAGCACATCAAGAATGGGTCCATTGGATGGCTGCCAATTGATACGGATGTCAGGACAAGCCTCTATCTGGTGGACAGGTGGAACGGGACAAACGAAACTGTGAACAGATTTGTCTCCTTTGTGAAGTTCTATATGGACAGGTATCTTAATAAAAGAATAGAAAAAGGTTTAAATTCCTAAGCCACCAGGTATTTCCTCACTGTTGCTTCATTGAGATCTATCCCAAGGCCCTCAGTCTTCGGTACCATTATCTTTCCACCGGATTGCGCATCCAGGTTGACCTTCAGCAGGTCACTCTTCAGGGGATTGGATTGCTCGTGCGACCACGCGGTTCTCATGTACTCATATGTCAGGAAATTCTGGGCATATGCCGCCAGATGGATCTCGGCCGTCATAGTTATGCCTGATGAGCTTCCCGTGTGAGGTGCGTACGGGATTCCGTAGGCCCTGGCCATGGACAGTATGTTTCTGACTTCAGTAAATCCCCCTGCTCTACCAACATTTGGCTGGATGATGTCTATGTTCCCTGTTGTTATAAGTTCCCTGAATCCGTATTTAGTGAATTCAGATTCTCCGGCAGCTATGGGTATGTCCAATTTCTGTGTGAGTTCATGATATCCCGGCATGTTGTCTGGCGGAATTGGCTCTTCGAACCAGAAAACGTCATATTTCTCGAATATCCTTCCCAGTTTCAGTGCTGAATTGACCGTATATCCGGAATTGGCATCCACCATTATTGTCAAATCATCCCCATATTCTTCCCGGAGCAGCTTCACTGCCAGTGCATCCTCCTCAACTCCCCTTCCAATCTTCAGTTTCACCTGGGTGAAACCTTCATTCAGAATATTCTTCACTTCCTGTACGACTTCCTTCGGCTTCCTGAATCTGATTGACGAGGCATAGCACTGTATCTCATCGCGGAACTTACCTCCAAGAAGGTTGTAGACGGGGAGTTTGAGAGTCTTGCCCATGAGGTCCCATATGGCCATGTCAACACCGCTGATCGCCTCTATCATGTAGCCTTTATAATGGCCACGCTGCTTCATTGTGGCATACATCTCTTCCCACAGGAACTCATAATCAAAGGCGTTTTTACCCATGATTATTGGCGTGAGCACATCCATTATGATGCTTTTAAGTGCTTCCGGAGCCAGCCTTGTCATGCATTCTCCCATACCAATAAGGCCGTTCTCGCCCGTTACCTTCACAATCACGCTCTTGTAAGACCCAAACACGATGGATTTGAGTTCCTGGTAATATGGCAGGCTCTCCGGTGGTGTTGTAAGGTCGGTTATTGGCACCACAAGGTTGAGAACCTCCACCCCTGTAATTTTCAACTCCTGCATATCTTTCACATTTCCTGGGGCACTATTGTACCGGTCATGTGCCCTAGGAATGGTAACTTCAAGAAATGTTTAAACTTTTCTATCAATGTATTTACTGATAGAAATCCTTATAGATACAATTGATGTATACCTCATGAGGGAAATCATAATGAGTGATTTGTCTGACAGAACTATTGGAAAAGCTGGAAGCATTCCAGCCCGTCTTGAAAGGTTGCCCATAAGCAGATACCACTGGACACTGGTGATACTGGTTGGATTCATTTACATGTATGAATCTCTGGACCTGGGGATAACAGGTACTGTGAGTACCGTGTTGGGGCATTTTCCAGGGCATACCGCTTTTCTTATTGCATTCTTCGGGATCGCCGTGACAGTGGGAATTGTTATTGGAATGGCATTCTCAGGGAGGCTGGCTGACAGATACGGAAAGAGACGGATTGTGCTGTTTGGCCTGATTGTTCTTCTTGGAATGTCAGGCATTATCGCCATCATTCCTGCAAATTTCCCGCTTCTTATCGCGCTGCGTGTCATACAGGGCATTGCTGCCGGAGCAGTATACGCATTTCCATATTCGTATCTGGTAGAGTTCATACCAAAGAGCCGCAGGGGTTACTTCATCGGTTTCATAGACCTGTTCTTCGTTTTCGGGTATTTCATGGCGCCGCTAATTTCCCTCTTTGCAATACCATACCTGAGCCCCTCCATATCCTGGAGGGTAGTGTTTGCCATAGGGTTCGTTCCCATTGTCCTCTATCCTCTCTATTACAGATATATACCGGAATCGCCCAGGTGGCTTGAGCGGAATGGGCGCTACGAAGACGCCGATAGGATAGTCACTGGCATTGAGGATAGAATCAGGAAGCAATACGGCAGAGAACTCCCCGAGCCAGTGATAACAGAGGACCTCAAGGAGGTCGAAGCCACAAAGCCCGGGGTAAGGGACCTGTTCCAGAGAAAGTATCTGCGTTATTCAATTCCATTGTGGATATATACATCTGCTATGTTATCCGGTTTTTACATATCGAGCATATATGCCCCAACGATCTTCGAGAGTTTCGGTTTCACAGCTTTCTACGCACTGCTCTTCACGCTGATCATGAACGGCATAATGCTGTTTCCAAAGATGGGAGTCATGTTCACGGCCGACCGTGTTGGAAGAAAGAGGCTTGGGATTATGCTCATGGCCCTTGCAGCCATATTTTCACTGCTCCTCTACACGGTACACTTCAGCCTTGTTCTTGTGGTTGTGCTGGTTTTCGCGGTATTCTGGTCAGTCAATGCCAACTCCCCGCTGTGGAGAATGTTTGCCAGTGAAACCTATCCCACAACCGCCAGGCAAACGGGAGTCTACTTCAATGAGATGGTGTCAAGGCTGTGGTCTGGTGTCATCTTCACCCTCATCATAGGATATGACATAGTTTCTGCCTCACTGAAGGGATCAGCAAAAATACATGCAATATATTTCTCCTACCTTCTCATAGCAATAATCAGCATCATAGGAGTCATGTCGGTATACTTCCTGAAGGAAACCGCCAATAAGCAGCTAGAGAAAATAGAATATGAGATAAACAGGGAAACAGAGGTCAGGCAATGAGTATCTACAGGATTGCAGTGGCAGAAGGAGACAGTATTGGCCCTGAGGTTGTGAAGGCGTCCATGGATGTGCTAAACTTCCTGCAGGATGCCATTTTCAACGACGTGAAAATCGAATACAGGGAAGTTGAAGTTGGCTGGAAGGGGCTGAGGTCGCAGGGGTCAAGCCTGCCTGAGGAATCGGTGAAGAAGATGGAGTCAAGCGATGGTCTTATACTTGGGCCGCTGGATGTG
>JAJZAW010000018.1 GCA_021799185.1 Thermoplasmata archaeon | reverse complement strand
CGGCATGAAGGTAACACTGTATGAGGCAAACCATACGATCGGTGGCCAGCTGCTGCAGATCTGGGACAGATGGAAGAAGCTGGAGACCGGAAGGCTTCTGGATTATTATGGCGCAGTCCTGAAAAAGATGGGTGTGGAAATCAGAACAGGTGAAAAATTCAATGGCAAGGGACTTTACTGCCTGCCTCAGATTATTTATCCGGATCTCCCGGATCAGGATGAGATTGTCATAGATTCAAACATCTACAGGTACCATGATGATGCTCTAAGGCTCAGCGGCAGCCATGAGGTAATAATTACAGAAAGAAGCCTTTCAAGCATGGATCGCGTCAGGCAGGCTGCATACAGGGATATAGCACAGAAATCAGGGATCAGCATAGTCAGGAAAGCGGACAGGGACCCTGATGTCTCAATAATGCAGAGGCACCAGTATGACATACTGGAAGCCATGATATGGGGCAGGGAATCATTCCGGAAATACATTGAGGAACGATCCAGTGATTATCTCTAGAATCGTTCCGGATCAGGGCATGCCTGAAATGTGAGGACTGGCAGTTATTAAAACAGGCCTATTCCAGTCTCTGTGAAGATTCTTCCCAGAGAGCATGGCCTCATTGTCACATGGTCAGCCACGCTGATCCTGGGGGTTTCATACCCATCAGTGTTCCATGTGTACGGCCTTATCCTGCTGGCCTCAATGCTTCCTGGAATAAGCCTTTATGACACCATACTGGCATCCCTCAGGGAAGCCCGATCTCCACAGAAGAAATTCTCGTCCATCCTTGCATCAAGGATGAAACCGGTCCAGTGGGGAATTCTTGCACTGGAATCAGCGGTGCTGGCATCAGGAATCGCAACCGGTTGCCTCCCATTGCTCCCGCTGGTTATATTTGCAGCGGCCATTCTTGCATTCTCATATACGGAAAGGTTCACCGCCGAAAGGGGAAGCCTTAACAGGGGAGCATCCATGATGGCGATCACCTCACAGTTCCCTGTCTTAAGCAGTGCTTTAACAGGGAGTTTTACCCTGCCGGAGGCCGGATATTTTTGCATATTCTCTGCACTGAACATCGTCCTTGCAGCGGGGGCAACCGCCATAGTGTCTGCACGGGATCATGGCGGAAATTTCTTCTATACATGGCTCTTGGTGGAAATCCCGGTTCTGGTGTCCGCAATCATGATAGTTTTCCTTTCCGGTATGCTTGTCCCCATGTCCACTGCCATAATGGGGACAATTCTGTCGGTTGCAGCAGCCGGCCTCCTGTTAATGCGAAAAAGTGGAATAAAAGCTCTCGGGATTTACTCATCATCGTGGATTCTGGTTGCCATAGTATTGATCACCATGCTTGGCAGGATCTATCCACTTATGAAATAAAGCACCGCATGGCGCTGCATTGGCGAAACTGAAAATACCGGGATTACTGGGAAGAATCCCTGCTCATCCTTCTTTCCATGCGTTCCCTTACCTCGGCGATCTCATCCTTCTCCTCCGGAGTAAGTTCAAACGTTTCATAGATCTTGTCGCCCACGTACATGGGAGGAATCTCGCCAACCAGAAAAACATCGTCTGTTGCCCTGTATACAGGATACCCTGCTTCCTCAAGCGCAGCGGCATCTATGGCAACAACCGCGGGGGAATCAATATGAAACAGCCCGGACACAAAGGCCTGGCGGGCAGTCAGTGACAGGTGTATCCAGCTTTTGTCGGAAGGGCTTATACCAGTTTCCCTTATGAACTCAAGCTCCTCGTCCGTGGTCTGGTAATAAAGCTTTGGCGGCACATCCGTGGGCATGTCATCAACATTGATGGGTATGGTGTGGCCGTATGCAGCCCTGATTTCGCCGCGGTCATTTATCTGGTATCTTCCCTTCGGGTCTGTCATAACCAGGGCCTCAACGTGGAATGGCGTAAGCCACCAGAAGTTCCTTTTCTGGGCCTTAATGACGGGAATGATGGTGTATATCTTCACCCAGCCGTGCTCATTTAGGCGTACTCCGTAGTTCTCAGGAAAATGCCTGAGCATTCCAGCCAGTATCCTGCCGACTCCTTCAACCTCATTCTCATGCATCAGCACCTTTCCTCTGGCACCGCATACAGGGCACTGGCTCCCCCTGAAGGGGCCATCCCTCTGGCATACCCTGAGTTCCTCACCCATGTTTCATCTCTCCAGTGATCCGGCGATGGTGCCTGCAACTGAAATTGTACTGTAAGGGCCATCAATTGTGTCGCATACAGCAAGCTCATCAACCTCAGAGGATATGATCCTGTCGGATTCTCTGGCAAATACGCCATGAACTGCACTGACGCTGATTCGGGAGGCACCAGCCTGCCTCAATAGCTTGATCGCCTTTATAATTGTTCCTCCAGTGGAGATAATATCATCAACCAGAAGTATACTCTTGCCGGAAAAATCTATGTCGGGGAGTTTCATCTCTACGGTCTTCGGGTCTAGGCGCTTCTTGAAAATATATGCTGCCCTGGTCCCGATGCTTTCTGCGAGCCGCCTGGCGCGGTCATATCCTCCGTCATCAGGAGAAAGCACATAATCAGGCACACGATTCATGAAGTGGTCGGTCATTGATCTTTCGGCACTGAGGTTCCGGAATGGCTTGCTCGAAAAACTCAGGGTCTGCTCATCATGAATCTCCATGCATATTATTTCATCACTGGAATTCTCAAGGGCCTGTGTGATCACCTTTGAGGATACGGGCTCCCCGTCCTTGTAGCGCATGTGCTGCCTGGCGTAGCCGAAGTACGGTATAACTGCAATTACACGCTTTGCTCCGCCTTCCCTTGCTGCATTCAGCAGCAGAAGCATTTCAAGAATATCAGAATCTGATCGGGTATTGCCCAGGACTGCAACATCCGTGTTCAGGGTATCAGAGAGTATCCGGACGTACATCTCGCCGTCCGGGAATCTCTTCCTTTCAACTTCAGACAGATTTGATCCGGAAATCACGGCCACAGATTTCGCAAGCTTCAGTGACGATGAAGATGGCACTATTAACATGATCATACGGGCTATCACAAGGGTGTTAAAATTTTTGCCGTGAAATGCCCGGACCCGTCAGGTTTTATCCCACAAACTGGATCATCAGGTCAGGGATGGCATGTATCATGTCGCTTACGCTATACCAGAGGGATTTCTGCCTCTGGCAGAAGTCACCCGCACTCTTATTGAGGAAAGACGCCATGCATGAGGCCAGGAAAGGGTCAGAAGCCCTTGCTGCCAGCCCGGCTGCAAGCCCTGCAAGCAGATCGCCGGTACCGCCCATGGTCATTCTCGGGTTTCCCCCCTCGGTGAATCTGGTTTTCTTTCCGTCGGTAACGGTGTCAACGGCACCCTTCAAGATTATGCAGGAGCCAGTGGATGCAGCAAACGCCTGAGCATTTTCAGGGGTAGGCTCAAGCCCTGAAATGCGCCTGAACTCCCCTGCATGGGGTGTCATAACAATGCTGCTGCCGGGGGCGGCTTTTCTGATCTGCACGTGGAAATCGAGGCCTTCAGCATCAAGGACAATTGTGCCAGTGAATCCCTTCACCAGTCCGGCCACCAACTCCACATCCTGCCCCTTTCCCATTCCGGATCCGATTAGTATGGAATCGTTGTTCATCACCTCATCGTGTGACACTCCAAGATCCAGGTTCCTCACAATGATTCCAGGATCGTAGGATGAAATGATGGGATAGTTCAGGCCAGTTGTGTATATTTTCACAAGATCTGATCCAACGGCCATGGCCCCTTGGGAAGCTATAACTGCAGATCCATGGTATGTCCATCCGCCAATTATTGCTGCTCTGCCGTTCATGCCCTTGTGCGACAGCTTTTCAGATTTTCTGAAGTAGACAAATTCGCCGGGGCCGTTGTGCGTGAAAACCTTTTCAGGAATGCCTATGTCTGCCACAACTATCTCCCCGCAATTCTCAGGTGACATTCCTACCTTTGAATCTGTGAATGTTACCGTGGCATCCGGCTTTACAGGCAGTGACGATCCCAGCGCAGATGGCACATCAACTGATACGATGTGCGCTCCTGATTCGTTGATTTTCCTTATTATGGCATCATATGGCGGCCTTGGTTCACCGGAAAATCCGGACCCGAATATTGCATCCACAATCACGTCGTAGCTCGGAGCATCCTGCATGAATGACTGCATGTCAATGAACCTGCCCCTGTAATCCCTCATGGCGCGGCGGGAATCCCTGGTTTTCATGCCATATGGCCCGGAAATTGCGAAGAGGCCTACGTGGTTTTTCCCTGAGAGTAGGGTAGCCGCGACAATGCCATCGCCGCCATTGTTGCCATTTCCCGCAACAACCAGAATCTTCCTGCCGTCACCCATTGATTTGGAAATATATTCTGCTACCCTTGAACCTGCATTCTGCATGAGAGTCCACAGGTCGCCAACAAAGTATTCGTAGTTCCTGTCTGCCCTGGCAACATCTTCGTAGGACATCATAACATTACATGCATTAAGTGGTACAAACAGTTTGCCGGTCAATTACTTTATAAGTTTTCCAGTGGCAATCTTCCACATGTAGAGGTCAAGGATTCCTGGCTCCAGTTTCAGGGAGTCAGCAAGCATCAAAAAGTATTTTTCCAGTTCCAGGTACCTTGATGGGGACGTAATTTTTGCTTCACGCCCATCCGGGAAGGCCGAGGAGAGCATCCTGATGATATGTTTGTCCAGTATTGCAAAGCGGAAAATCCCCACGTTCCTCAGGAAATGTGAAGCTTCCTTGTAGCCAATGCCCTTCACATTTTTAACCAGGAATTCCCTGGCTTCCCAGGGATCCATGTTCCTCACTATGTCCGGGAGTCTGTCCATTATGGGCCTTGCACCCACTATGAATGAACTTCTGAGGTTGTAGAATCTATATTTCACCCGTTTCAGGTCGTCCCTGAGCTTTTCCTCAGGAAGATGTATGAATCCGTGATTTCCGATGGACAGCTGCGTTCTGAGCCCCATTTCGGCAGAAGTGTTTGCAGCAAGGATACAGAAACAGAGCTCCCCGAAGAGGTCCTCAGCTGATTGCTGCCCCATTTTTCTGAATTCATCGGACTTTGCCCGGACTTCAAGTGAAAACGGGGAATTCATAAGATTAACTATGGCATCCACGGACGGCCTGAAATCCCATTCTTCAGATAGCTTGGCTGGAGCTTTCTCCATTCCTGCAACCATATCATAAGCCGGTTAAAAGATTAGTGTTTCTGCCTGGATAAAAAAAGGGGTTATTTGAATATTTCATACATTTTCTTGGCCTTTTCAAGCCTCTTTTCTACATCCGGCCACTTGACGTTCTTCATGAATGCGTCAAGGTATGGGGCTCTCTTTGGCCCGTAGTCCGTGTAGTATGCGTGCTCATATACATCCAGCGCCAGCACCAGAATTGCATTCCATATCCCGTTGGTGTTGTGGACATCGGCACCTATATTCCTTAGCTTGCCTGTATTCAGATCGAAGACACAGAGGCTCCATCCCCTGAAGGCCACTCCGGTTGCCTTGAAGTCTTCAACCCACTTTTCATAACTTCCGAAATCCTTTTCTACCTGTTTCTTGAAGGATTCTGAGACGGGAGCATGTTCCTTTGAGAGGTTCGCAAAGTAGGTCTCATGAAGGAGTGATCCATCATAGTTGAAGGTCTCCTCAAGTTTAAGTTCCCTGAACTCACTGTAGTTCTGGTTTGCCTTGCTCCTGTCTGCGTTTGGGAGTTTCTCCCAGATTTCGTTCAGTTTGTTCACGTAACCCTTGTAATGGGTTTCGAAATGGTAATCTATCTGCTTGTCGGAAATTCCGTCCAGCCCGCTCGGCTTGAGTTTGTCTTTTGTTTGCCAGTTTTCAGCCATTTTTTCACCTGTTTCTTCATAGAGACTTAATATAAAACCTTAATGACAGCCTGTACAGTAAGATTTAAAACAGTGAGGCATGCCCATCAGTTCCTGAAGAACTCATCCAGCCGGAGATAATCATGACGATCGGAATATAAATACATGGGTTTAGTGTTCCTGACACGGTCAATCCATTCCTCCATGGTTTCATCATCCATGGTTCTGGACCTCCCTATTTCCCGGAAGCAGGTGGAACAGTACATGCCCCCGTAGATAAGGTCTCCACAGATAAGGCAGTGATGTTTAGCTCCCATCCTGTGCACTATAGCCATGGGATTAAAACACTTTTGCAGAGGATGGAGGATGGCTTAAAGCGTTGCCATGATTCCAGCATCGCCCTTTAATAAGGATCGTGATTCGTGTTTTTTTAAAATGCATAAAATATTAGAGGGATAGCATTCAGTCATCCCTGTACATGGTATCGGTGTCAGATCCTCCGGTGAAGAAAAGCGACATCTCGCTGTAGATATCTTCAAAGCCGTATAGATCCTTAGCCGACACTGGAAAGATCCTGTTGATCATCTGGCTATCCCTGAAGGCGTTCAGAATGGATGAAAAGTAATCCTTTACCATTTCTTGCTTCTCATCCATCAAGGCGTCCCTGAGCAGGTCAGGAGAATCCTCCCATCTCATGACAGCCTGCAGATCATCATCAGTTATGAGATCGAGCTTGTTCAGAACGAACAGCATAGGCTTGTAAAATCTGGAGAGCACAGATCCGAAGAGCATCTTCTGGGATATGAATCCTGAAGGTGATGCAGACAGAACAGCATCAGCTATGAATGCAATCATTGACTTCCCGCTGCTCAGCCGATCCACCAGCATGGGGCTTCCAGGGCGGAAGCTGAACAGCTCAATCTGGCCGGGGGTGTCGAATATGACATAATAATCATCAAGCTCCCTCAGCACCTTTGTCACCGGTTCAGTATTTTCAAGAAGCAGGTCCGCAGCGACTATCTGCGCTCCATTGGGCCCCAGGTTGTATTCAGACATTATCTGGCTCAGGGATATGGTTTCCCTGATGTCAATCTCTGCCTCGTATGGTATATATTCTGACCCGGGGTCAAGGTTAACTACGGCTGCATCGTACCCGTTTGAAATCAGCCATTCCTTGTAGGCAGAGCAGAATGTGGACTTACCTGTTCCTGCCGGGCCTGTCACAAAAAGTGATCCTATCATTCCTCATCATCCTCCTGAAAACTTTCCAGATCGCGTTCAGCCTGAACTGTGGCTACCTGAGGTCTGGCATCATCAAAGCTTCCCAGATCATGCTGGGGATCAGGCTGTGCCTCCTCATCAAAATTGAATGTCCCCTTTATTGTGCGCACAAGGTTGTCTATGCGGACGTTCAGGTACCACGGCAGATTGAATTCCTTCGATATCTTCACGGTCTCATTCATGTATTTTATGACGCTCCCCTTGTGGATTGTCAGGATCAGGTTATGGTTTCCGCACTTCAGGCATTTTCCAGATAATGGGACCCTGCGGTACTTGGTATTGCATTTGGTGCACCTGAATTCCTGTGAGAAGAATTTTCTGAAATTGCCGTACATGTCAGGGAGGAAATGCGAGTTCAGCACTCTTGCAGCAACATCATCCTCATCAACTCCCCTAAGCCTTCTTGCCAGCGAGAGCTGCCTCTCTATCTTTTCCTCCATTGTGTCTATGGTTTTGTATGAGCACACGAGCACTCCGCCGTTTATGTCGGATGTGCCGGTTGTGAATCCCGAACCCATGAAGCTGCCTGTCTTCTTAATGCGCACGCTCATGGTCATCATCAGTTCCTCTATCTCCGATGGGGCACGCCCTTCCTCTGCAGCCCTGTAGAACTCCATGGGATATTCCCAGAGGGTATCCACGTTCATGGCCTCCTTGTCAACTTCATCAGGGTTCAGCTGGACAGTGAGCACCAGCGGTGCATCCATCAGGCCGCCCCTTGTGGACGGAAGATATTCCCTTGAAAAATTCAGGAGGCCATCCATGAGGAGCAGGATGCTGTCCTCATCGCCGTCGCAGTTCCTCCTCTTGGCTGCATGGAAAAATGGATGGGCGTAGCAGCCGCTTGCTTCTGAAAAGCCGATGATCCTGCCCAGTATCCCCCCGGAAGTGTGTGGAGCAAGGCCTATGACAAGCTTTCCTATGAGGTCTTCCGGCCTGGAGCAGAGATAATGGGGGGGCATTCCATAATACCTGACCAAGAGATCATCAATGAAATTTGCCACATTGATGAGGTATTCGGCCGATTTTGACGGTATAATGACATCCTGCGGGAAAATCTCATTGTACTCCTTCTCCGGATCGTAGCCCAGCTCCTGCAGCCTCTCCCTTGGAAGGCCTATTTCCTCAGCCCTGAAGTGTGTCACCGGTATATCTGACATATCGTACCTGCAGGTGCCATCCTTGTTGGTTGAAACATCATGGATAGCCCTGAGGAATCCCTTCTCAATGGGTTCGCTCACCTTATCCTTTGACATGAGTTTCTTGACACCCTTGATCTCCAGCTTTTCAGGAAGATCAATTCCAAGCCGCTCAATGGATCTTTCCATGAGCTGGTCAAGATCCACTGTTATCTTTCTGGTCCTTCCCGTATCCACTGTGACTGCACCGCACAGGTAGCACACTGGCTGGGCAGATTCCTCTCCGCATCCGGTGCACTTTCTAACCCTTACCTCAACCTGGTACCCGTCCTGGGCGTTCTTTCGTGCGTTTTTAAGTGACCTGCGCGTATCTCCGTAATTTTCCACTGGAAAAAGCACGTGAACCTTTGGCTTCATTTTCCTGTCCCCCGCCTTTTCCGGCCTTCCGAGCCTTGATCCAACCCTTACCGGTGACCTTGGCAGTATGCTGTATCCGGCGAGTGAATTGATCAGTTTCATCGGGTCATCTGCACTTTCATCCCTCTGCATCTGTACAATGGCCCCGTTCTGAATGTCCAGCCCCAGGCTGGTGATCAGCGGGTAGTATTCATCAATGGCAAGGCCATCACCGGTTGCTGAAAATGGAATTCCAAGCATGATCAGCAAATTACGCATTCTGTTGTCAAGAATCAGGTGCGTGCCAGAGAGTCTGCTGCTTGACACACTCCTTCTGAGATCAAGAATTTCTTGGGTTTTCAGGTCATGCCAGAAGTAATCATAAAGCGGATGGACTGGAATGTTCTTTTCACGCGCAAGTGCAACGGCTTCAAACTGGTCAGGCGCTGAGGAAGCGTATTTTTCCTTCAATTCAGCATCTTGCAGATATAGTTTCCACCAGTCGTGGTTGAAGGAACCTGGCACGAGGCGGTAATTGTTCTCAAGAAAATCGCCATAAGCAATTAGTATCTCTCCAAGGTCAGTGATCTGATCTATTTCAGGGAGGAGCTCCGCAGCTTCATTCTGATTTCTCACCCTGACATGGCTGCCGTTCTTAAGGAGCACCATTGGGCCATCTGTGCCATCGCTTGGTGTCACAGCCGCTGCCTTTCCCGGCAGTTCCACCTTGATCTGTGACCCGATTGCTATGAACCTATCCACAATGAACATGCTTGCAGGATTTATGGAAGCTGCAGCAAGTCCGTTGACCCTTGACCTTCCGTAGCGCAACCTGAACCCGCCCGGCCTTCCAGGATGGGAAAACACAGGCCTTCCGGCCACAAGATCCTTGAGGAATTTCTCTGAATTCCTGGGAGCTGGCGAACCTTCGCCCTGTGGGGCCTGCTGTTTCTTTCCAAGGAAGTTCCACTCAGTCAGGCCCAGCTTCGCTGTATGCTTCAGTACCTTCTTTGATTTCTGTATGAGCCCTTCGCAGAGCACGAGGCACATTCCTCCCCTTATCCTGTTGGTGCGAATCCTCTCCATGTCCCGGTGTCCGGAAACCTCCTCCTCTTCGCTCCCCTCCCCATCTATGCAGACCGGGGAATTCAGGATCACCTGCCTTATTTCGTCCGGAGTAGGCAGATACTGAAGGTGCTTGATCCTGTTGTATACCTGTATTTCCTCTATATAACGCTCTATTTCATCATCCGTTGCGTGAAAGGCCCCGATTCCCAGGTCCCTCCTAACCACATCAGCAATAAGAACGCTGAGGGCCTGTGCCGTGCCACCGGCGCCTCTGATTGGGCCGGAATATATGACGGAAACATAGTCCGTGCCATCGTGGTTTCTGTCTATGGTCACGTCTGCTATGCCTTCAAGCGGCGCCACAAGTATGCCTTCAGTGAGGATTGCAAGGCCAACCCTGACGGCTTTGTCCACTGCCTGGACCTTCCCCTGTGGTTCATACATCTTTGCGACTTTTCTGGCTATATCAATGGAGATTTCCTCGCGGGTTCTGGTCTTGGACAGCTCCCTTATCTCGCCGGCAATTCCCCTTATGTCGATGAGTTCCTCTATCCTGTCAGCCATATCGGAGGCCAGAGGTATCTCCACCCGATCGGTAACATCCCTTCCCAGCTTCCTTGCCTCAAGTGCAATATCGTACTCCTGCCGGACTGCAGTCCATAGATACTGCCGGTATGACTCAATATCGCCTGTTTTTATCATGAAAGCAGCTCCGCCATGAGAAGCTTGTCCAGCAGTGACGCCTTTATCTTGAGTTTTCCTGACGAATACGCCTCCATGGGATCAAGCTTTTTCTGCATAATGCCGAGAACATCATCCGGAGATGCAGTAATAACAATGTCAGGCTTCAGCTCATTACTGGCTATTGCAACCTGGCCGTTCTCAAGGAGAAAAGTGGTGATGGATGCACCCCCGTCCCAGCGAAGAACCTTTCTGGCCGCAGACATCCTCCTGCGTGCCTTTTCTGATTTCTGCAGTTTTTCATTCACCTTTTCAAGAAGCATTGACTGGATTGATATCAAGCAGCTGCCTCCATGGCTTCCTGCATGTGCTGCAGTGCCCTGAGAACAAGGTGCTGGTGGATCCTCGACGGGTTAAGTGGGCGTGACTTGAACTCGCTGTGGTACTGGGATGCGATCATGTTCTCGCTGTCCCTGAATTCAGCAATTTCCATCCTTATCCCTTCATCATCTGTTCCAGAGAATAAAAGGCCGGCTCTGGCAAACTGATCGATATATGAGGGGTTGACCTCATACCTGTGCCTGTGCCTTTCATAAATCTCTCCCTTCTGGTAAATGCTGAAAGCCAGGGTGTCAGGTTTTACTAGAACCTTCTTGGATCCAAGCCTCATTGTGCCGCCCATGTCCTTCACGCCATTCTGTTCAGGAAGAAGATCGATCACAGGATGCTGCGTCTTGCTGTCAAATTCGGTGCTGTTGGCGTCTTCAAACCCGAGAACGTTTCTGGCAAATTCAATGACCGCCACCTGAAATCCAAGGCATATCCCAAGAAATGGCAGGTTGTGCTCCCTGGCGTATTTCGCAGCGGCAATTTTCCCCTCAATGCCCCTGTAGCCAAAACCTCCTGGCACAAGTATTCCATGTACATCGTCCAGAGCATCCGTGCTTGCTTTAAGATCGTCAGAGTTGATCCATTTTATATCCACTGCAATTCCCGTATTTCCGGTCACGTGAAGGAAAGCCTCCTTGTGGCTCATGTATGCATCCTGAAGTTCCGTATATTTTCCCACAAGTGCAATTTTGACCCTTTCCTTTGGATTCTTAAGATTCTCCTTGTATTTTCCCCAATCATCACTGTATTCCTTGCATCCAAGTTTGAAGCGGCCAATGATGAAGTCCACAATACCCTGCTTCTCCATGAGATCTGGAACAAGATAAGCATTGGGTGCATCGCTGATGCTGGCTATGCCGTCAAGGGGGACGTCGGTGAAAAGTGAAATTCTCTTGCGGGTTTCAAGGCTCAGCGGATCCTTGGAGCGGCAGAAGAGTATATCTGGCTGAATGCCTATTTCCCTCAATGCCTTCACACTGTGCTGCGTAGGCTTGGTCTTCTGTTCATTCATGGCTCCGATTTCGGGCACAAGAGTCACATGGCCGAATATTACAGAACCGGGTGGTTCCTCGCGATTCAGCTGCCTCAGTGCTTCAAGAAACGGCATGGATTCTATGTCGCCCACAGTGCCTCCAACCTCAATCAGCACAACATCAAATGCACCCTTGGAGGCAACCATCCTTATGCGCCTCTTTATCTCATTTGTTATGTGGGGTATTATCTGTACCGTACTGCCAAGATATTCCCCCCTCCTCTCTTTCTCAATGACTTCCTTGTAGACCTTTCCTGTTGTTATGTTGTTGTCTCCTGCAAGATCGGATCCAATGAATCTCTCATAATTTCCAAGATCAAGATCCACCTCGCTCCCGTCATCAAGGACAAAAACCTCGCCATGCTGATACGGATTCATCGTACCGGCATCATAATTCAGATACGGATCAATCTTGAGCGCCGTAACGCTGAGACCGTGTGACTTGAGCAGATGCCCCAGGCTGGACGTTATTGTCCCCTTTCCAAGGCCTGAAATCACGCCTCCAGTAATAACTACGTAATGCATCAGAAGATAGAGATTTAAAATTAATTAATCTTTGCTGAAGCTTAAATTTTTACAAAGGTAGCGCCGCCATATGATCATGGCACTGAAGGCTCTGTTCAAGGAATGGGAATTATGGGAGGCAGATCACGTGAAATTCATCCGGATTCTGGCAAATATTCCCATGATGTGACATTAAAGCTTAATCCAGGGATAGAATCACACATCCGGCCTGGAAAGAGATGCAACAGTTCCTGATTTATGTGCTATGGGCAGCAATGGCCGCAATGGTTGCTGCAATGGCATATGCAATATATGCAGCCAGCAGGGCAGACAACCCACTGAGGAAACTGGTGGTATATCTGGTCCTTGCAATGATGAACGGAATGCTTGTTGGCCCATTTATCTACCTTGCATTCCCTGGTTTCCTTTCCGAAATTGGGGCCATAGAGATTGCGCTGGTGGCAATGGCAGTTGAACTAATTCCATTTCTGGGCATTTTCCTGCGTGACATATTCCTGGAGGAACAGAATCCTTCAAGAAAATTCCTCATGGTTTTCACTTCAGTATTTGTCATCCTGGACGAAATCCTTATGAGCCTTGTCTTCAACCTGGCCCTGTCGCATCAGCACTACCTTTCCATGTTGAGCATCAACCCTGCAGGGGCCATATTCCAGTCCATCTCAAGCTACTGGTTCGTATTTCCAATGAGCATGGAGATGTTCCTTAGCCTCATACTCATGAGAAAAGACCATAGCTCATGGGCACTGGTTCTGCTGCTAACACAGGCAACAATAATGTTTCTTGCCCCTCCTGCGGTTACAGGATATCACTGGGGGCCCCTGATGGTATACCTTTCCGGTGCTGTCATGACGGGATTTTTTGTATTCCTGTTTGAGCACCTTTACAGGGCACAGTCAGTCAGAAGATCAATGGGATCATATATCCTCATGCTTCTTGCAGTTTACACTTCAATGATGGCAGGGGTTTTCCTGTGGCAGATTTACGGAGACATATATCTCTTCTCCCTGGCCATGGTAGCGGATATGGCAATCTACCTGTGGGGCACACTCCACAGGGGCATGCTTTCTTCCGGCCCACGCACTTACTGGCTTGCAAACAGAAGATGGTCATTCAGCTTCCTTCTCATGGTTTTCGCTGCAGAATTCTTCATGGGGGCGGCCTTTGACATCCAGTATTTCGGGATTCCATTCATAGCCGCCACCGGAATTGTTCCACTGACAGGCAGCATACTATCTGTTGCAGGCAAAGCTGTATTTGACTTCTTCATATTCTTCGGCAGCGTAAGCCTCTCCTCGTGGTTCCTTGTCATGATGGGCATAGAGATGGGTTCCCTTGTTGTTTTCAAGATAAGGAAAACAAGAGACATTGAGACACGAATCAGGCTTTCGCTCATGCTTCTTGCTTATGGAATTTATTCCGTGCTGCTCCCGTCCTTTATAATAAGGAATCCGTCCAGCGTACCCTTCATAGGGTGGTCCATGGGCATTGGCACAGGTGGCGCTGTATCTCCATTGCTCATTCTTCCAATGATACTGACGTATGCCATAAGCGGCATTCTTTCCTTGCTGTTCGGTGCCAGGCAACTCTGTTCAGTGTTCTGCACTGCCCCGGTAATGTATCAGGGGACATTCTATGATTCCATGAAAAAATTCAACAACTCATCGGGCATGAGCAAATCTCTCACAAGGGCAGACCATACGGGGAACATGGTTTACAGGATTGTCTCAAACACCGTATACCTGTCCGTAATAGCTGCGGCGCTTATTTCATGGCTTGACTCCACCGGCAGGTTGAATCTCACATTCTACGGCACAGATCCTGAATATATGCTGTACATTTTCTTTTTTGGCTTTCTCTGGTATGCTGTCTTCATACTGATGCCATACGTGGGTTCCTATGGGTGCATCAACACCGGATACTGCCAGTGGGGAAACTTTAACAGGTTCATATCAAGATTCGGTTTCTTCCGCTTGAAGGTAAGGGATCCGAACCAGTGCGCAAATTGCCCGACCAAGGACTGCGCATCTGCATGCCCCGTGGGGAATTACGGGCAGCCCGGAAGCTTCATCGCCACTGGAGAATACAAGGACAACAGGTGCGTGGGCATCGGGGATTGCGTCAATGCATGCCCATATGAAAACATCTTCTATTATGACGTTCGACACTGGGTAAAGGAGAAAATATCCCGGAAATAATGGCATTTCAGGATGCGGCAGGATTTTTTGAAGATGCAGAAATCCTGTCAGGAACCGGTGAAAACATTCCAAGTACAATCTCGAAATAAAGAACCATTGAAGATATCATAGACAGCGCAAATATGAACCACGATAGCCCGAAGGGCCCATGAACAACAACAGGCTCCAGAAGGCCTGCCGTGGAGAGTGCAAAAATGAATATGAACCAGCCAGCAAGCCTCCTGGATGCACCATCCATTGATCTGCGGTTACGGTAAAGGTAGCTGAATGCGTAATAAACGGCATAAACCATGATTATGGAATAGGCAATGAGAAGCGGAATGACGGCCGGAGAATTGCCGGCCACGGCAGGATCCGCAACCTGCATGAGCAGAAGAGATGTTGAAATTCTCCTTCCAAGCCCGGGGGAGAGCCTGAATGCTATGAAAAACACCATTTCCGCAAGCATGGGCGCAAGAAAGAGAAAGTTTGTAACTGAGAGCCCGAAATAGGCAAGGTAGGAGGCCGCCGATGATATATCATGGAAATAGTATCCAAGGATTCTGAGAAACAGGGCCATGGATACTTCGTTCCATCCAAGGATCAGTGCAAAAGCCAGCGCCATGCCCCTCTTCATGGAATAATCCCGTTCCCTGACCGCAGTCCAGAGGATATATACTATGGCAATGGCCATGGCGATCATGGAAATATTGGCTGCAAGAACAACGTTGAAAAATGTTCTGGGCATAGCCATGTAATAAATCAGGGAATCGAACATGCTGCCCATCATTGTGAGCAGGATGACGGATACTGAAAAACTTCTGAGAGTAAGGCCCCTGGAATTTTTCCTGAGGTATGCGATGATCCAGATGATGAAACCTGTCATCACAGCCTCTGTAATGATGACCCAGGGGAGATTCAGCATGCCCCTCCATCAGGGTTTAATATTATAATTTTCCCGGAGGCATGGAAAATTCAATGAGTGAGCCAGCCATATACGATGGATGCAAGATGCTGCAAGGGCTTCCCAGAAACCAAGAATATTCTTCGTCTATCTTGGCGAAGATGATCCTGCAAAATCAACAATGCTGAAGCTAAGGAGGTTTAACCTTGCTGAAAAGGCAGGTGTGAAAAAGGTAGCCCAGACCCTCTCGCTGACTCCCTTTGCAGATATCTATGTAAGTCAGGCCGATGCTGGAATAATTCTGGAGCGCGGGCTATCCGTTATAGATGGTTCATGGGCTAAAATAGACGGCATCAGGGGGCTTAATCTCAGATTCCCAAGAAAGCTGCCTGTGCTGGTACCGGCAAATCCTGTCAATTTCGGCAAGCCTGGAAAACTCTCATCTGTTGAGGCAGTCGCGGCAGCCCTGCACATCTGCGGGTTCGCAGAAGCGGCAACGCTTTTACTCTCAAAATTCAACTGGGGATTGCAGTTCCTCAAGGTGAACAGGGAACCGCTTGCGGAATACTCCTCCTGCAGGAGCCAGGAGGATATAATAAGGGCGCAGTCACTGTTTTTTTGATTTCTCCCACGAGCTGCCGGTATAGGAATATGAAACCGGCGCATACTGGCTGATTATGTTCATTATGCCGTCCCGGTAGCGGCCAGGCACATGCTGAAAGAGCTGTTCCTCCCCGGGCAGAAGATGCATGCCGGAAACATGCTGGAGCCTCTCCATTTCACCGGTCTCAATGAAGCCGAGCCGGGCCTTCATGTAATTCAGCTCATCGGTGTCAAGCCTCATCCTTTCCCTGGAAACATTGTCCTTAAGATTCGCAATGGATTCAGTTGAATACAGGATATCATGCGGATCACCTCCGGCAGAGAGAACGAACATAAGTATGCCAAGGCACTTTGAGCATTTTCCGCATGGAATGATCTTGCCCCCGGTGCTCCTGCATGAATGGCAGGACCTCTGAAGCCTGAAAAGGCCCGGATACCTCTTAATGAGGATATTCTCAACCACGCCCCCGGTTACAGGATAAACAGCACTCCATACGGTGAAGTCGATGCCCTTTGAGTGAAGATATCCTGTCATGAATCTGTTGAAATCCAGCGTCTGGTCATAGATTCCATAGTAGTGCCTGATACCGTGAAAAGGCTGCATATCTGATGGGTCATCGAATTCGTCACCGAGAACCGCGCCATTTATTCCGTGCTTAACTGCCACCGGAATCATGGACATTACGTAAACAGGGAAAATGAAAAGCTGAACTGGATATGTATCTGCCCTGGCATTTATGATGCGCTGATCCAGTATCTTCATGTTTCTCAGCACATATCTGTAGAACCTGTCAACGTTTGACCAGACCTTGTGCACATTTGAAAACACTGCACTGTAATAATCATAGGCAGTCTTTGCGGTGAGCCAGTGCCCTCCAGATTCATTGAAATAAAATGCGTGAGTGTCCGGGTCAATCTCCTTCAGCATACCGTACGACAGCAGGCTTTCTTTGCCTCCTGAAGAGAGAACAGCACTGCTGCTTCCCGGAATTTTTCTTGGGACGTCTTCGAACTCCGATGTTGCCGACACAACGGTGTTGCCGTTGGAATTTTCTTCAGTTATGTCCTCATCGCCTGGAACATACTCCTGTTTGAAGAACTCGTATCTCCTTCTTGCAAGCTTGTTGATGAACACTTCCCGGTTGTTTATCCTGACAAATTCCTGTATGGCAGCAACATCAGATTTTGATGCTGGAAAATTCAGGGTCAGTTTTCTGGAGAAAAGGCAGAAATTGATAGCGGGCATTGCAAGTACAAGCCCAGCAAGATTCTGGTCCACATCTATGCTGTCCGAATATGAAAAGATCATATGGAACTTGAGCGCGCCCTCTTCTCTCTCCAGGCTAATGTCTCCCTCTATCCTGCTGTCTCCATAAGCCGTAGGCGTTACGGTAATGTTCCTGAATTCAGATATTTTCTGAAGATATGACATCTACGGGTAATCAACCGCCTCAAAAAGCTTCTCCGGTTGTGAACTGAGCGGATCAAAGACAGGTATTCCGAATCTTGCCTCAAGTTTCAAGATCTCATCTGCAACCTCATTGCTGTTCATATTTTCCCTGTTTATTGAGATAGCAATTACCTTCCTGTCTGAGAGCATCTCCAGTATCCTTATGTATTTCTCAAGGTCTGGAATCGGGTAATCAGGAAAACCGTCAAAGACCAGCCTCCTTGGTGCATGCTGGAGAATTATGCCATCGGGCCTCAGGGCGCCTATGATCTCGAAGCTTCCGGGATAAGCGGGATGCAGTACCGACCCCTGCCCTTCTATGAACATAACATCCGGATGCTCCTGTTCCCATGCCTCAACTGCAACTTTTTCCAGCCCTCCTGGAATGAAGTCGTTGATCATGGAATCTATGACCACAGTGTGATCAAATCCCTGCATCCAGGCTGTCTGCCCTGTTCCCACCATGGTGGCGGCAATCCCTTTCTGCCTGAGCGTATTGGTCAGTATGACAGCAGTTGTTCTTTTGCCTATTGCACTGTCAGTGCCAAGAACTGCAATTCTGCGGGCGCCTATCTCCCTGACTCTGCCCAGGTAAGGAGGCTTCATGTCCCTGAACATCTTCCTCACGTCTGTTATGATGCAGCGGTTTTTTGCAGCAAGTGCAGAAAATTCAGGATCGTCGCTAATGAATTCATGCAGACCGCTGACGACATTAAGGCCTGATGAAAGCGCATCCGTTATGAAATGCCTGTATTCTGCCGGAATGTATCCCCCATCCGTGGCGATTCCTACAACAAGAGTATCTGCACCCAGCCTTATGCCCTCACTGACACTGCTGATTATTGGAATCCCGTTTGGAGTTCCTGTCAGAACAGCGCCTGCATCCTGTCCGCACTTTGTTGAATCTATCACTGAAGTAACCTTGAATCTCCTTGTATATCTCACAAGGCCATTCGCAGTCTTTCCATAGGTTGTTCCAAAAACTCCCTCAGCAAGCACTACTGCGTTGTCCATGTTTTGTTTCTCCCTGTAAGTACTACAACTATGTCCTTTGGCTCGGACTTCCTGTTAATAACGTGATCCACTGCGGCAAGCGAGGATGCAGATGCAGGAAGCACAGACAGCATCTCAAAATGCTCTATGAGCGTGCTGTAGCGGTACATCTCATCATCAGAAACATACGTCGCCATGCCATTGCTTCTGTAAAGAGCGTTGAGAGCTTTCTGCCCGTCGTACGATCTGTAAGCAACCAGTGGCTCTGAAGCCTTTGTCTCCCTTATTATGGAAGGCTCAAGCTCAGTGAGTTTGCGATCTTTACGTTTCCATGAAGCCACAATTGGATTACCGTTTGGAGTGCTGGAACCAATGAATCTGGGAATCTTCCTGATCACGCCCCTTCTCTGCATTTTTTCGAAGCCAGAAAATATTCCAGCCAGGGTCGTGCCGTTTCCCAGCGGGACAGACACGTATCCCGGTGATCTGCCAAGCTGTGAGACTATCTCGTAGGCAATGGCCTCGTATCCCTCCATATCTATCTCAGAGTTGACTGATCCAGGGCTGGAGTCGTACCACGCCTCGCTGCTGGACTTATCTCGCATGAATTCCACGAGATCCTCATACTTGGCCTGAACCTCAAGTATTTCGGCACCATTTCCCCTTATTTCGTCATTTCTGTCTCCGGAATAATATTCCGGTACAGCAACCACGGACTTCATTCCGTAGAGGTTTGCAAAATAAGAAATCGATGCGCCGTAATTGCCGCAAGTAGCCAGAGATATAGTATCATAGCCCTTCTCCCTGGCCTTCAGCACATGCAGCTTTGAGATACGGTCTTTCTGGGTCCCCGTGATCCCTGCCCCTTCAAACTTTATGTAAAGGTTCTTAAGTTTGAGGGCGCGTTCAAGGTTTCTAGCTCTAAAAAAAGGTGTTTTTCCAGGAGGTTCGTCCTCTTCTATTCCTTCCATCTCTATTCACTCAGGA
>JAJZAW010000143.1 GCA_021799185.1 Thermoplasmata archaeon | reverse complement strand
CGAAGAAAGATCCTGAAATCTCCCCATATGTGACATTTTTCAGATGATCCTTTGTTATGTTGCTGAAGATTGTTGAATTGGTCAGATTAGTATAGTTGATAGATGAAAATGCTGCATATCCGAAAACCAGAGCGCTGTCATTCTCCGTGGCAAAAAGTGCCGCTTGGGCATAACTTACATGCAGGTATGGGGCGTTAACTGGGAATCCCGTTGAGGATGATGTTGATTCCGAAAGGTTATTTATCACAGTTCCAAGATTGGAGAGATTCGTGACACCTGCGGTCAGGTTGGCGACCTCATACCATCCTCCCGACATGGATGTATTAATTTCAGAAGTTGCCAGGACTCGCATTCCTGGGGAAGTTTCCAGCAAGGGAGACGAGGTCTTCAATGACAACAATTTCGGATCCCTTACGGCAATGAATCCTACGGCACCTATTACAACTACAATTACTACAACTATAGCTACTAGAGACGACTTCATCTACTTTACAATATCTTGTTATATATAAAAATTGCCACTGTTGTATTTTTTTAAATTCAGCCTAATTTCGTGTGGTTCCGTTCATCAAACTGCCTGGTTTAACACTTCGCAGATGATTGTAAGATTTATTCCATATAGCCTTACCTGAAAGATCCCTGAAAGGCTGAAATGGGTGCGCCGGATTCCGCAGTAAATACTGTCGGATAAACATAGTCCGCAAAAAAGATTCAAGATTTTCCGCCCCGCGTGAAGGAAGGGCAGCACTGTCTCAGATCGCCTTCCCCGGAGTGTGGGAAAAATCTGGCAGGATTAAATTCATGACATTTATCCATGCGAATCCGCCGTGTATTTCATGTTTCCAGCATAGGGATCAAAGGCACATCCTATCATTGATTGAGAATACCTCTTAATTCTCACTGAGATTTGGAACTATATGGTTATCGGGCTTTCCATGAAACTTGAAGATAGACCAATCTGGATTTTGGTACAATACAGAGGGGGCATGTATAATACTATGCATTCATCAATCAATGAATACATCCCTGAATGATTTTTCCATATAATTTCTGGGTTCAATATTTGAACTCCTATACTGATATATATTAATCCAAGCAATTCAATTTTAATGATTGAACTGAGAAACCTCAGAGCTGGATACAACAGAGGCGAGGGAAAGCAGGCACTGATGGGCATCGATCTGGTCATGGAAAGAGAGAAGGTCATCATTGTGGGACCCAATGGTTCGGGGAAAACGACATTGTTCAGATCCATTATTGGATTGGTGCGGCAGAATGGCGGTGAGGCAAGAATCTTCGGCGTGGATCCAAATGAAATAAAGGGGGAATTGCGGATTTCCACAAATCTTCCAGAGGTATACAGGCTGATCAGTGGCTCCGTAAGTGACATTATGGATATGTACGCTGAGCTGAAGGATTTCCCATCAAAGGATGTTTACATCCTTTTGCAGGAATTTGGGCTCAGTGATATACTCAGTAAGAGAATATTCAATCTCAGCACTGGCCAGCAGAAGATGCTCTGCAACCTGCTGGCAGTCAGTTTCAATCCAGCTCTTGTCCTTCTTGACGAGCCCTTCGAGAATCTCGATCAGAGCAGAAGATCCAGGTATTTTGACCTCCTGAACACCCTGGATGCCGCAGTGTTATTAAACACACACGAACTTGATATCGTGAAGAGGCTGAAGGATTGGTATCTTTATTTCATGTTCCAGGGTAGATTATATGGAAAATTCAAAGGTTCTCAGATTGACGATCTCTACCTTAACAAAGGAGAAGTTGCAGGTAATATTTCGGTATGGAATACAGATTTAGGTACTTTCTCAATAACTCTGGGAAAAGGAAGTGTCAGGATCTCAAATATACGGAACCTGAACTCCATGTTCGATGAGGTGGCATGATGCTGTTGAAGTACTACCTGAAAGCGCTGCTTTCAAGCAGGCCGTTGTGGGCATGGGGAGTGGGGTTCACAGTATTCTGGCTTTTCATGGGCGCATTCGTGTTCGGTTTCAACATGACAACAAAGCAGGAATCCCTGGGGTACACCTCAGTATGGTATTCAATCATAGGCCTCATTGCATCTGGCGTCATAGCTACAACCATATCATATTCAGTATACTATGCCAACGCTTCACTGGCCTATTCCTTCCGCTTCACCAAGCTCAGGCCTTCAACCTATGTATTCAGCCTCATGGCGGGAACTGCAGTTGTTGCTACAATTATAGGTGCAATACTCATGGCGGTATCATTCCTGATGTACAGCTACCGGTCACATTACTCACTGATTCCAGCAATGCCCATAGAGTCGCTGGCCATCTTCTTCCTCTCTGGAATCTTTATGTTTCTGCTTGCAGTGATTCTTGTTGTATCGGTTAACAATTACGCTGGACTGAAAAGCATATCCTTTGTGGCCTTCATTCCGCAGATCCTGTCATACATCTTCGCATTTTCAGCCCTGGGGCAGCCCCTTCCAGTTGATCTGGTTTACCTGAGCCCATTCTCGGACATACAGAGACTCCTCATGACAACCTACTATGGCCACAGGGCACCATTGAACCTCAATGGAGGAATCGGGCCCCTACTCAACACCAATGTATTCATTATTTCCCTGTTGTTCTGGATAGCATTGCTCTTCGCAGTATGCATTATATTGGTATCCAGGATCAGGCCAGCATCCATCGAAGAAGGAAGGCAGGTATGACTGACCAGGAAACAGAGCACATAGCTCAACAGCTACTATGCGTAGGTAACAGGGCAGTGGTGATGGAACGGTACCTGCTGAGAAGAGCATGGGGGATATATTATGCCATCTGGGCTCTTTCAATACTTCTCTTCATCTACCTCCCCAACCTCCTGAACCCAATCAGGCCGGTCTTGCTTCAGGACATTGCTTTCGGATCTTCATATGCTGCAATTATTGCGGTATCTGGCTATATCTCCGGATTGGTTTTCAGCAGGGCGGCCAGAGCTGCAAAACTTCAGGGAGATCTTGCCGGGAATTTCAGGAGAAACTTCAAGGATGCAGTTCTAAATTATACGACCCTGATATTGCTGTTTCTTCTGGTGATACTGCTTGCCACAGGATTCTTCAAATTCTTTTTAGGCGTGTTTATGGAAGCCGTGATTCTCATACTTGTTGCCGTTTACGTTTACCGCTGGGTTACCCGGTCCCTGGGGAAGGTTCCGCCTGAGGCAGCATTGGCCATAATCACGTTCATTCTCAGCGACATATGTAGCACAATTTCTGTAATAGTAACAAGGGGGGCGTTCTATTATGCCGATATCTGGATTCCAACAGTTGCTGCCTGGTTTCTAGCTTCCATAATCTCCTTTGCCAATGCGGGCGATGAGCTGCTTCAGAACATAAGCCAAGAGGAGTGCAATTGAAATTGTCCTCTTCCGCAGATCCAACACAGGAAAAGTACCGGGGTGACCTCAACACTAAACTGGAAGAGCTGAATGTTCTTCTTAACGAACCTGTGCTGAAATCAACTGCCAGACTATCCATACTCATAACGCTTGCTTTGAACAGT
>JAJZAW010000017.1 GCA_021799185.1 Thermoplasmata archaeon | reverse complement strand
AATAAGTTTCAATGGTCCGTTGCGCAAAAATTATTATTTACCACACAATCACAGTGCTAAGCGGGTGTGGTGTAGCCTGGTAACACGCGAGCTTGCCAAGCTCGTGCCTCGGGTCCAAATCCCGGCACCCGCATGGCTGTTTTATTGTTTTTACATGAATTCATTCCGGTTGGCAGGAAAAATGGGGTTATTTGTTATTAATCTTTGATGAGGTCTTCCCTGACAGTTTCAATATGGAGATCTCCACCTGCATAGTCAACATAGATGTTCTTCAGCTTGAGATACTCCTCAATTCCATGTTTGCTACCCTCTCCTGCCTGCCCTGTGAGCCTGAACCCTGTGTGGTATCCCTGTGACGCTTCCGGCCCCGGCATATTTATGTAAAGTTCTCCGAACCTGATTCGTTCAAAGGCATCAAAGATCAAATTCTGATCAGAGGTGAAAAGATACGAGGCTAGCCCGAATCTTGAGTCGTTTGCGAGCCTGAACATCTCATCCTTCGACGTGACCTCCATGGAACCTACAACAGGCCCGAATATTTCATCCTGGAAAACACTCGAATCCTGCGCTGCTCCTTCAACAACAGTAGGGAGGAAGTAATACCCGTTAGCGGTTGGCCCGGAAAGCTTCGGCCTGCTTCCGCCAGTATCAATCTTATATCCGCTTGACCTTGCATTCTCTACAATTGCCTCCATGTTTCCCAGTGCCCCTTTGTTTATGAGTGGCCCCATGTCGGACGTTCTTGGATCCCCGGTTGTAATTGACGAAGCGGCTTTCTTTACCATGGCAATGAATTTGTTATACACATCCTTGTGGATGTAGAGACGCTCGGCAGCTATGCAGGATTGCCCGGAATTCCAGAACTTTGCCCAGAGGAATGTCCTTAGCGCATTCTTTAGATCTGCATCTTTCCACACCATGAATGGGGCCTTTCCCCCCAGCTCAAGGATTAGTTTTGACATGTTTGCCGAGGCCTTCTGCATGATCCTCTGGCCGGTTTCAGTTGAACCCGTAAGTGTAACCAGTGCGGCTTTCTTGTGGGACACAATGTAATCACCGATCTCTGATCCTCTTCCCGGAACGAAGTTCAGCACACCCTTGGGAAGGCCCGCCTCCTGGAATTTTTTAACGATCCACTCGGCAGTAAATGGGGTATCGGAGCTTGGCTTGAGCACAACGGTATTGCCTGTGAGAAGGGCAGGGGCAAGTTTTCTCGCCACCATACCTGCAGGGAAATTCCATGGGGTGAGGGCAACGACAACGCCCAATGGAACCTTGTACTGGAAAATTTTACGCTTGGGCGTTTCTCCTTCCACTATGTCGCCTGTTATTTTCCTTGCAAATTCTGCATAATACTGCAACTGGTCAAGAACCCCATCAACCTCCCCTCTTGCCTCCACTGTAACCTTACCATTTTCCCTGTAAAGCAGGTCTTCCAGTTCTTTCCTGGATTTCTCTATGAGTTCCCTGGCTTTGTATATATATTTTGAACGTTGTACTGAACCAGATGATGACCAGGTTTCAAATGCCTTAGATGCAGCCTCCATTGCCCTATCTACATCATTTTTTGAAGCTGCCGGAAATTCCCCCATAAGGGACCCGTCCACGGGGCTGAACTTCTTGAGCTGTTCCTTATTTTCGGCATCAGTCCATTCTCCGTTAATCAATAGTTTCATATTTTCAAATTGTCTTATTGCATAAAATCATTTGCAATTCATAATTTTACAGCTTTTTTTCGATTTATCTATCAAGGCAAAATAATATAATGATTGTTGTTGATCCTCCCTGAAACATGGATAGAAAGACCATTGCTGCCATTTCCATCATAGGGATTGCAGCTATCTTCATAAGAATACTTCCGTCGCTGAGGGCTTTCGCCATTGGAAACGATTTCGGCATTTATTACACAATACTTCAGGAATTCGTAAATAGCGGCAAAATCATGGATACATTTTCATCTCCATGGGGTGGTGCAGGATATGGGGATTTCCCTGTCATGTACTGGATAATAATTGCCCTATGGAAAGCCACCGGAATAAGTTACACGCTCCTCCTGGTCAAGATTCCTCCAATATTTGGCGGCCTTGCGTCCATTATTGTTTTCTTTATTGCATTCAAAATTACAAAAAATTCAGCAATATCGCTGTTAGCAGCCCTTTTTGATGCCTTTAATCCAATTATAGTTTTCCAGACATCAATTTCATCTATTCTGGTATTTGGCCACTTTTTCGGGCTTCTCACAGTTCTTTTCTTTCTCTATTATATAGAAGACTGGAGGTACTACCCTGCTGCGCTGGTCTCATCCTTTCTTCTTGTAATGTCGCACCCGCTCTCAACTTACATGTACGTTCTGGCACTGGTGGGAATTACACTCGTCGGGCTATTCCTGAACCCAAAAATGCGGAACAGGCTTCATTACGCAGCTTTCCTCTATCCATTTTCGGCATTCATTTTTGCATACTGGTATATGTTCTTCCCAAACTTCAGCGGGTTTCTCAGCGGCGGTTTGCTTCATCTGCCGGCCAGTCTAATTATTGCTGGATTTTTCTCAATAATAACTCTGGTCATATTCACACCTGCAAATATTCTGAGGCCTTATATCGATCGTTTGGAGTTATCGCGACACAGAATGTATCAACCTTTGATTTATGCATCGCTCCTGATCTACTTCGCTGCAATTGGTATTTCGGTGCCGCTCCTGTATGTTCTTCTCCCGGCATTTTCAGTCAGGGATATAATAACGCTCTTACCTCTGATGATGGATGGAGGGCTCGCCATAATCGGCCTTAATATGGTATCCGGCAGGGCCAAATATGTTACAACCGGATGGCTCGTGCTGATGTTCATTTCTTTCATATACTCTCTTCTAACATGGAATATGATACTCTATCCGGGAAGATATTTTGAATATCTCTTTGAACCACTGTCCATACTGGAGGCAATAGGAATTTATGGTATTCTTCAGCATGCTAGATCTTCCCACGCTTCAGACTTCAGGTTCAGAAGGAGAAGAGGATTCGCTCAGACCATAAAGATACTGGAAGCACGTGAGGCCAGCTTGAAAGGTTACCTGGTAAGGCAACTGAAACATGCAAGGCTTCAGCTTAAAACAATGAGAATAAACAATATGAGATCATTTGCCGTAATTGGACTGCTGGTTGTTGTTCTTGCTTCCTCTGCCGCAACACCGTATCAGGTACAGAACGTTGTAACGCCATCAGGAAACCAGTCCATAAATATCCCGGATCATAATGCGGCAATGTGGCTGAATCATAATGCCAGCAGAAATTATTCAGTGGCAACAGATCATATTCTGGGCCTCTTGCTCAACGGCTATAACCTTTCCAGCAGCTTCGAAAGCATCTACTATCTTTGGAATTCCACAGGCGTTAATGCAACGGTGTTGCACGAACTTATGGGTAAATCATACAGTTCCAGCTACAATTATACAACAGTAGGCTATATTCTAATTGACAACTACATGTTCAAAAATGGAGTCTGGGGATACAACGGGCTCACAGATCCGTACATACGCCCTGTGCCAATGGATAATTCCAGTTTCCTTAAGTTCTTCAACAGGCCATTCCAGCCAGTATATTTCAACTACACATCCTCGTCCAGCTGGGCTATTGTTTTTCAGGTGAACTGGTCTGCAATAGATTCCAACTTCAACCTGAGCATATCACCGGTGCACTCTCTGGCCACACAGAGGAATATAACAGAGACTGAAGTCTGGTCAATTATAAGTTCAGGCAACACTGTCGAATCAGGTCGCCGTTAAACAAATGCCTAACAGATAAGGGCGCAGCTTCAAATAGTAAATCTTTTTTTCCAGTTTATGTCTGCTGAAAAGACATTTTACACAATAATTGCAGTAATTGTAGTGGTTGCAGGGGTGGGCATTGGAGCCGCCTATTATGACAGTGTTTCAAGCGTTCACGCCGTGAGTGCGGCGCCGTCCAGTTCGCTCACACTTGTAATCACGCCAAGCAACTGGTACAACGACAGCATACACCCGGCGCATCAAGGGCAGCCCGCTTATTTTGTGCTGGAACCCAATGGCACCCTGGGGTCATCTGCAAGCATCACACTTCCGAGCCATCAGCTCATATCTCTGACCATAATTGATTATGACAGTGGCATTTCGCCAGGGCTCGGCAATGCAACATCAAATGCCGGTAGCACAGGTGTTGCGCAGAACGATCAGGGCGTATTGATCCAGAACAGCTCCTATTTTGCAAATGTCACGGGAACCGTGGGAGGAGTTGAATACATATATAACGGAACCGCGGCTGCGGAAAACGCCACATTCAGCAGCAACGTTACAAATGGTATTTCAATAAACCACGGGACCGGTTGGGCCGTTAAGTCCCTTCCGTGGGTTGGAAATGCAAGTTCCGGCGGTTATCTGGTAACTCATACATTCACAGTCATTAATGGGGCGAACGTATTGGTAAACATACCTTCCTGGGCTGGATTCGACGGGGGAACTGTAACGCATGCGTCATTTTACATCAATCAGACCGGAACCTTCAGCTGGCAGTGTTACGCTCCATGTGGAACTGGGCCATCAGGATGGGATGGTGCAATGGCAACTGCTGGATGGATGATGGGAACAATATCCGTCTCTTAATTCTCCGGTGAAATCCAATGAGTGAAAAAAACAATGGAGACGAGCCTGCAGACAAGGATCGAAGAAATTTCTTTAAATTTCTTGGTGTGGCAGCAATAGCGGCTGGAGGCATAGGCGCACTGAGGGGCGTACTTGAGAATGTCAGCCCTCCAATCACCGCAGCATTCAGTGCATTCCCGACACTGCTATTGTATTCCCAGAGCGGAAAACCTATCAGTACAAACGATCTTATTGTAAACAACTCAACTATTGTGCTGTTCGATTATCCACTTCAGAATGAGCCTAATTTTCTTTTGAGGCTGGGTGACAGCAACAACAATGATGTTGCAATAGAGCCGACAACTGTTACGATCCCTGCCACAGGAAAGACATTCCAATCTCCGGGAGGTGTGGGCCCTCACAATTCTGTTGTTGCGTCCAGTGCAATCTGCCAGCACCTGGGATGTATCCCTCCAATAATCCATTTCTACCCTCCATCATCTTCATCATATCCTGGCAAGGTGCATTGCAACTGCCATGGAAGCACATACGATCCGTATAAAGGGTTCGCAGTTGTAACCGGCCCTACGACCCATCCTCTGCCCAATACTGTTCTCACATATGATTCGGCGAAGGATCAGTACAGCGTATCAAGTCTCGTGGGTCCAACAATATACGGCCATTCAAGCGATCTGAGTGGAGGAAACCCCCTCGCTTCTTCAAGCTATACGGAAATTTCAACATTGACCCCTACAAGCTGAGGTGCATTTATGCCTAGAGAAAAAAAGGAAAACATGATTGAAAAAATAATGAATGACCCCCAGCCCATACCACGGAAGGTTCCAGATTACATGAGAACCAAGGGCGGTGGGTGGTTCTGGACCGGTGCCATGGTGATGTTCGCATTTCTTTATGAAGTCATTACTGGTCTCATCCTTCTTCTTTATTATGAACCATCCAACGCTTATGCAAGCACAGAGGCGTTTCTATCCAGTACACCATTTGGATCATTTATACTTACCACCCATCTTTATGGGGCATATGCAATGGTGGTTCTGGTATACATACATCTCCTCAGGAATCTGTATGAAGGCGCATATAAACATCCCAGGGAGAGCCAGTGGCTCACTGGCGTTATTCTCCTTATTACCACACTTGGAGCAGGTTTCTTCGGATACTCCATGAGCGGCGATGTACTCTCCGCCGATGCTACAGATGTCGGCAGAGGTATCGCTGGCGGAATCCCGGTCATAGGGAACTGGATACTGGGTATTTTCTTCGGAAACGGAACCCAGCTTTCATTGTTTTCGCGGATGCTTGCCTGGCATATCATACTTGTTGCAATAATTGGACTCCTGTTTGCGGCGCATTTCTTCATGGCTGAATACAACACCATCATGCCCAAGAGGGAGGAGAGTGGATACAAGGTTCCAGCAATAGACCATGATGATGGAAGCTACAAGCCATGGTATCCCTACAACCTGGTTTATATGATCCAGCTGATGCTTCTGACATTCGGGATCATCGTGATAATACCATCTGTCCTTGCCCTTCTTCCCGGTGTTCCGCCACTGTTTTCCCCATTTCCGCAGGTATCTCCAACAAGTCCGCTTGCTGCTAGTGTTCCGGCATATCCACCATGGTTCCTCCTGTTTGTTTACAAGGAGCTTGATTTTCAATTTGCGCAGTCCCTGACACCATTCTGGGCTACAGTTATATTTGCAGGAATGCCGCTGGTCTACCTCCTGATCCTTCCTTATGTGGACAAAAGCAGCTCGCTTAGAATGAGGGACAGGCCCATAACGGTTTCATTTGCCATTCTGGGCACAATCTATCTGGCCAGCCTATCCCTATGGGGAGCACTAACACCCGGCGTTGCCATAGCTAACTGGAAGGTTGCGCTTTTCTTCTTTTTGCCCGGGATTGCCATAATAACACTGACATGGGTCATAGCAGATGCAATGAAAAAGGAGAAAATACATGTCAGAAATGCCCCATGGGCTTTTGCCACAATGGCCATAATGGCAGTATCCGCATTCGGATCCGGTATGCTCATACTTGCAGATATCAGAACACCTTCGCTGCTCTACACCATAGCAATGATACTTACATTAATGGTTACAGCGATTTCTGCTGCAGTGGTTATTGCCATTTCAAGGGGAGTCTTCACGCAGCACGCAGAAGCATACAAGCCAATGAGCAGGAATGCATACACAATTGCAGGTTCAGGGTTCACCGCTTCTGCCATCTTCATACTATTTGAAATATCAGTGATAAATCCTGACACAGTGTTTAAAACATCTCTTTATGGAATAGGGCTTGGTGTGCTGCTGCTGATAGGAGGGGCTGTTCTGAGAATGTACCGGGCTACCATTTATCATGAATGATGGCCCCATTGACCATCTCTCTTTTTTCAGGTGGATCCAGGTGAATCAGAGGGGAAAGCTGGAAGCCATTTCACTGGCATTGAGTTTTGCCCTTTTCATTATTTCTATTTTCATGGCACACAACCTGGGGACTCTGGTTGTTGACACTGCGGCCACAGGTCCCATTCTGGTTCTTCTTGTTATCATGATATTTTTTTATGTCCTGCAGCCGTTATTCCGGAAATGGTGGCGCCCCCTGCACCTTTACACGGCTTCGTTCATTCTTGTATTCCTGGTTTTTCTAGCTGTCGCGTTCGTTGCATTTCCACAGTTTTTCATGCTGCTATCGTCCCTGCTGTTATTCTTCATTTATTATGTGTTGTCCGTAAAGGATACCGGAGACCTGAAGGTCAGGATTCCCACATTTTTTGTAACGCTTGCCTTGATGGTAGTTATTGGAAACATTATAGGGCCGGCCAACCAGCCGCCGGGATTCCCTGTAACAATTGAAAGCACATCATCAATGTTTGTGCTCATTGGCCTTAAGGTTCCGCTTCTGGAGAAGTTCGGAATTACGGTTATCTCAACGAAAATTGATATGATATTGAGCCCGGTTGAGCTTCTCCTCTTCTTTGGAATAGCATCACTGGTTTCAGAGAACTATCATGAGATAATCACGTACCTGACTGGCCACAGATCATTTTCCAACAGGCTTGGCATTGCGGTTTATGGGCTTACGGGTGCGCTCAGCTGCCAGTGCGAGAGTTTTATTGCTTTGTTGCCCGCCGTCAGTATACTCCTCATAGATGAAATTCTTGTTCCAATGATATTTGTGAGCGCGGCCCTGCTTGCTGGCACATATATTCTGGTTTCCAGGCTCTACAGAAGGAAACATTTCACAAGAATTTTCATGCCTGATGAATGGAAAGGCATGAAAGCACCAAGGATTGCATTTGTTGCCTTCCTGTTGATTTCAGTGCCTGTGATATTCACAATAGGCATATATTACTCGTGGCAGAAATATGCACTGTTTTTCTTCCTCTCCAACATGCTGATGGTACTTGCTGGGTACGTCTTCATGGTTGAGCTGTCCCGCATAATTTCATATGGTATGGCTTCAAGGTGGATGAGTTCAGGAATGGCATTTCTGGGGACCGCAATTCCTGTGGTATGGTTCCTTCCTTTCATGACGGAAGCTGCCTTTCATTCTCCCCCAATTTACGGAGCAATGACAGTTTCAGGTTTCGCAGGTGGAGTACTTCTCGGTACGGCTTATTCAATGCTGGATAAGAATGACAGGTATGTGTTTAACGAGTACATCACAGTCATATTCAGTCTGATTCCCCTGACAATTTTTTACATAACTGACAGGCTTCAAAGAGCAATCTGGCCCTCGTTCACCATTTCTGGCCAGACCGAATTTTCCATCATTGCGTGGCTTGTGATGCTTCCAGTCATGTGGTA
Source organism: Thermoplasmata archaeon (assembly GCA_021799185.1). GTDB lineage: Archaea > Thermoplasmatota > Thermoplasmata > Thermoplasmatales > Thermoplasmataceae > UBA509. Next base: position 11,093 of record JAJZAW010000017.1, on the reverse strand, counting down.
TGCAACTCATCAGGCACTGAACAATCTGGCATTTATTCAGGGGGGCGCACTTCATTCAAGGATGGATTCCGGTCAGTCTGCCGGGCATTCTGAAGAGCAGTAAGGCTCTCACGCGCCGGAAGCCATGGCTGATCCTCCCGAACGGCCATATGATATGATCCTGAAGGAACGCTTCAGGAGCAGTGAGTTGAGCACAACACTCGTGGAGCTTAATCCCATGGCCAGTGCAGACAGCATTGGCAGAAATGAATATATGCCAAGCCCGAACGCCGGTACCAGTATGCCTGCAGCCACAGGTATAAGTATGGAATTGTATCCAATTGCCCACCCGATATTCTGGCGTATTTTCCTCATGGAGAGCCTTGACATAACCAAGGCATCCACAACGAGGGTCAGATCATCCCTGGCAAGAATCAGGTCCCCAGCATCCATTGCAATATCCGATGCATCGGAAACGGCAATGCCTGCATCGGAGGTTTCCATCACAATGGCATCATTTATGCCATCACCTACAAAGGCGACAAATTCCCCTTTCTCCTGATAGCCTTTTATGATTTCTGCCTTTTTCTCCGGAGTGCATTCACCCTGATAATTATCTATTCCAGCCTTCATTGCGGCAGATTCTACGGCACCCCTTCTGTCTCCCGATACCATGGCCACCTTCATCCCCATGGCTTTGAGCCTTTCCACAACGCCGGCTATCTCGGGCCGGATTTTATACTCCATAAATATTGTTCCCGCAGGAGTGCCATCAACTGAAAGTGATACCGCTGACCCAGCAGCTTTTGTGGACCTTTCAATGCGTATAACATGTCCCTCGACGTTTCCCCGAATGCCTGTCCCGGGCGTTTCAGTAACATCTGATGCGCTATATTCATGTATGCCATTTTCCCTGCAATACTTCACAATGGCCCTTGCCACAGGGTGATTGGAGTGCGATTCAACAGCATACGCAAAGGAAAGGAATCGATCCTTGTCGGTGCCTGCATCTATTCTGGCTAAGGAAGGCACGGATTCAGTAACTGTTCCGGTTTTATCAAATACCACCATGGTTGTTCTGGAAAGCCTGTCCAGAACACTGGTGTTCTTGAACAGTATCCCCCTTGCTGAAGCCTTTGATGATGCTATGAGCATAACAATTGGTGCTGCAAGCCCGATGGCACATGGGCATGCAATCACCACGACGGAAACAAAGGCAAGGACAGGAATGGAAACGTCCAAAGCCGTGCCGCGCAGGATCAGCGCCCAGGCAGTTGCTGATATTGCTGCTGAAATCAATACCACCGGGACAAAATATGTTGAGAAAATGTCTGCGATTCTCTGAATTTTAGCACGGCCTGACGACGCTGCCTGAAGCATTTCATAGATTTTTGAAATTGTAGAATCCTGTCCTGCCTTTTCAACCCGGACTGCAAGTGTGCCATTCATGTTCCTCATGCCGGAAATTACAGGATCACCAGGAGAGACTGTTACCGGTTCCTGTTCGCCTGTTATTGCAGACGGGTCCACATCGCCTGATCCATATTCCACAGTGCCGTCCGCCAGTATTACCTCACCGGCACGGATGCTTATTCTATCTCCAGTTTTAACCCGATCTGCCGGAACATCAACTACTGTGCCATCTGCCACAAGATGCGCAGTTTTTGGCATTATCTCCAGCAGTCTGGATGCAGCATCACCCGCTGATTTCTTTGTTACAGATTCTATGAAGCTTCCCGTAAGAATCAAAGTTATTATGGAGGCAGAAGCATCGAAGTATACGCTTGATCCGGGAATTACATTCCTGAAAAAGGTTATGAAGAGTGAAAAGAAGAAAGCAGTGAGCGTCCCCATGGAGATCAGAATGTCCATGTTTCCCATCCTGTTGCGGATGGCCTGATAGGCGCCGCTGTAAAATCCAAGCCCGGCATAGAACTGTACCGGGAGCGCCAGGGCCAGGAGGACATAGTCCTTTGCCGGAAATGATACCAGATAAGTCAGCAGTAGGACGGGCAGTGAGAATACCCATGATACAATAAGGCGCGCCTTCAGCTTTTTTATCTGGTCTTCAGGCGACATGAATTTCTCCATGCAGTCTCTGGAGCAGAAATAATATGTCTTGCCATTTTTCTCCAGTGTAAGGGTGGAGCCTTCCGGCACAAACATTCCACAAACCGGGTCAGTTGGCAATCAGATCGCCCCCACCATATATTTCATGCTCTACCATCGTGCCATGATTCTTAACATCTTTCAGAACACAATGTATAATATGGCGGATAAAATAAGGCAATATGCAAAAACAAACCCGGGAACTTGAACAGCGGGTGCTTATGATGCTTAAGGAGGATTCCAGAAAAAGCATAGTTGATATTGCTGCTGAACTTGGAATCAGCAGGATTACGGCCAGAAAAATCCTTGACGGCATGATCGAATCCCGTGAAATCATTAAATTTACTGTTGAATCAAGCAGCGATCAGAATGATCTTGCCCTCATCCATGTGAAGAGCGCCACGGTTCTTCCTGACGATCTGGTTCTTGAGGCATTCGATCTCATAGACGGGACATCGCTGATACTGGTTTACCTTGAAAACATAGCTTCTCTTAATGATTCCGGGATTCTCGGCGTGCAGATTGTAACACGCCGGAAACAGGGAAGCCCTGTGCCGAGATATCCGTCCCTGCACTGCGACTACTGTGATTCAGAGATCCGCAATGCACCTATTTCTGTTAAGGGCAGTGGTAAGACATACTATGTGTGCTGCCCAAACTGTGAGCGCGACATGAAGCGAAGGCTCCAAAGCCTCCAGGAGGCAAAAAAATAAATCTGCAAAGGCAAGGCGGGTGCTATCTGTTCAGATAGCCCCGGCATTTCTATCCCAAGCCGTAATCATGCGAAACAGCGTTAAACATGGCGTCCATAAGTTATAGCTTTGCATTTCTCCGCTTCCATTTCATCACCATTAACGTTGAAGTTCGCAGTGAAAACCGCCAACACGGTTCAATGCAAGGCCAGGGCCCATCTTGCCAGTTTCACGGCAGGGCATTTATTGAAGACGAATCGGTGAAATAGCATCATCTGGTATATTTCAGCGGATTCTTTTCAAATGTGTCCCTGCATGTTTCGTTGCAGAAATAGTACGTTTTCCCTTTGTAGGAACTCTTCAAGGGCGTGTCTTCCTTTACCTTCATTCCACAGACTGGATCTATTGCCATATGCGCTTATTGCACTCTTTTATTTCAAATGAGCGTATGTCTTATGGAAATTTTAAGAAGGTGATAATTTACATAATGTCAAAATGCCTCCCTTACCGGTTCTCCTGCCGCACCAGCATCAGGCATTTGCCCGTGGGGCGCAAGCACACAATGCAAGAATAAGGATCAGAGGGCGCTGCATAATGGTGCACTATGGGCACAATGATTATCCGGCTGCGTAACCTGTTCCTGTGCAATTCATATTCTTGTACATTGAATCCGAAATGTTTAGGTATTCCTCTGGTAATCATAGCACATGAAGCCAGTGATAGTCCTCAAGAGAATCTACGATGATGCCGGAGATGATGGTTTCAGAGTACTGGTTGAACGGCTCTGGCCAAGGGGCATGACCAGGGAGAAGGCCAGGGTTGATTACTGGGCCAAGGACATGGCACCCACAGCAGACCTGAGGCAGTGGTATTCACACGATCCGGAAAGGTGGATGGAATTCAGAAACAGATACATGGACGAGCTCAGAAGGAACTCAGGCATGGCTGAATTCAGGGATGCTGTTTTCAGCCATCCCAGGGTAACGTTTCTGTTTGCGTCAAAGGAGACCGAGAAAAACAGTGCAGCTGTCCTGAAGGATTTCATCCTCCAGGATGTGTAAGGGATGCGGGAAATCATGCCACGGGTATTTTTTCCAGCTTCTCCAGTTCCTGAAGCGTGTGTTCCCTTATCTGGGAAGGCGATGGATACTTCCCCACAGCTTCGCCGGACTTCAGGTACTGTTCCATGAGTGGGGCCATGTTGCCTCCGCACTGGCAGGTTTTAACATCCTTCCCCACTGGTTCAACAAGGATGCTGTAGCAGCGGTCACATCTGAACACCTGTTTCGCCCCTGAAAATTTTCCCCGCTTTGTAATGGGCTTGCCGTTGACCTCAACTATGTCCATTGCAAAATCAAAGGGCTTTGCAGATGAAATTGATGTGCCTATGCCGAATGCATCAACGCCTGCTTCCTTCAGATCCCTAAGATTTTCAAGCCTGAGCCCTCCACTGGCCATGATGCGTACATGGCCGTATCCCCTGAGGTCAAGTTCCCATCTGATTTCACGTATCAGTGCTGCAAAATTCCCCCTTCTTGAGGATGGAGTATCCACTCTTATGAAGTCCAGGTCAGGTATTCTGGAGGCAGCTTCTATGGCGGCGAATTTTTCGTCCTTGAAAGTGTCTATGAGAACAGTTTTCCTTCCAGGAGGGGATGCCTTAACAGTAAGATCCCATGCCTTCTCATCGCCCATCAGAAGTGCCAGGGCGTGGGGCATGGTGCCCACAGGATCCGTCCCTGTTATCCTTCCACCCAGTATTCCGGAAACCCCATCCGCTCCCCCAATGTAAGCCGATCTGTCAATCATCGGGGAAATTGCGGGATGCATTCTCCTTATGCCGAAGGAAAAGAACGGCGTATCACCGAGTTCCTTTCTTATCTTTGCAGAATATGTTGAAATGCCTGATGCCTGGCAGATGAAGCCCAGAATGGCAGTTTCAAGATTTCCAAAACTTGAGTATGGCCCCTCAACTCTCAGAAATGGAACAGGCGTTCCAGTGGAATCACGTGGCAGAAGTATTGTCCCTTCTGGAATGGCATAGACATCAAGCCCCCTCCCTTTCAGGAGATGAATGACCTCATCGAGCCCTGAGAAATTCACCCATGTGTCAAGGGGCCCTGATACTGTAACCTCGGCCTTCACGTGGTCGCTCACATCGGACCCTGATGCGCTGAGGCTTCTCTGGAAATACACGTCTGAAGCCAGCCCTTCCCATATTTCCCTTTCCGTTGCAATATTGTAGCCTGACATAATTCCTTCACAATTCCCTTTTGATTTCATCACTTGTTGTTATTCTGAAGCCATAATTTCGGGATATAAATTCCATGGCATCATTATGATGTTTTTCGTCTATTGCAGTGCACAGGTCAGAGATCACCACAGCCCCATAGTTGTTAAAGAAAGCGCCGGCGCATGTATGAAGCACACAGATATCCGTGCTTATCACGAATATTGCAAGGTCGGTGATATGCCTTGCCCTGAGGTATCCATCAAGATCTGTCTGGAAAAAGGCGTCATAATGCCTCTTTGTGATTCTGTATCCGCTGATTGCTTCAAGGGCAGGATAAAGCCTTGAACCTGGCGTGCCTGCGAGGCAGTGTTCTCCCCATACTGCAAATTCCGGGTCATCCGGAACGTGGGTATCAAGCGTGAATATTATTTCTGTCCCTGCCGGAAGCCCGGAAAGAAAGCTCGCTGCCCTCTCAGCCACTTCAACGGCCGCCTGGGAACCAAATTTGCCAGTGACAAAATCGTTCACAAGATCCACCACAATAAACGCTCGCTTCATGAAATATCAGCCCCATCAGGTGAATTGATCCACCATGCAGTGTCGCTGCCGTTATCCTCAATATATACGCCCATTTCCAGCAGCCTGCTCCTGATGGAATCTGCAAGCTGGTACTGCTTTATTGCCCTCAGTTCCTTCCTGATATTCAGCAGCAGGTTGACAGTACCGGAAACCGTAATGTCAGACGATCCCCTCCTGAGGATGCCTGCGAATGAATCTACCCATTTCAGTAAGCTGTATATCTGATTTAGATCATCTGCCCCAAGATTGTCCAGGCTGGCATTCCATGTGTTAACAAGGCGTATTACATCCCTGAAAAGGCCGCGGAAATCCATGTTGTCCTGTATAATTGAATCAAGTGATGCAATGATATCATAATCCTTCCTGTATTCTGCCCTGTCGCCAAGTTTCAAAAGTGCCTTGTTGTAAAGGATTGAAATCTGGCTCACGTTCCTTCTGGCCTCCTGAAGCAAAGATTCGGAATAATTCAGTGAGCTGCTGAAGTTGGCATTGAGAAGGGCGAAGCGCAGATCCTCCGCCCTGTAGGATTTCAGGACCTCCCTTATGGTGACGAAATTCTTCAGGGATTTGCTCATTTTCTCGTCGTTCACGTTTATCATGCCCGTGTGTATCCAGTAGTCTGCAAGGCGGTCTTTTCCGCTAATGGACCTCTCAATTGCAATTTCTGCATCGTGGTGCGGGAATATGAGGTCCATTCCGCCTCCATGTATGTCATAAACCGGTCCAAAATATCTGTCAGTTATGGCAGTGTCTTCAATGTGCCAGCCCGGCCTCCCCCTGCCCCATGGCGAATCCCAGTAAGGTTCCCCCGGCTTCAGCTTCTTCCATACGGCAAAGTCGCGGGGATTTCTCTTTGAGCCTGATGTATCGGCGGAAGGCAGCAGGGTATCAGGATTCTGCCCCCACAATTTTCCGTAATCGGGGAATTTTTCCACGTCGAAATATACTCCATCTTCGGTTTCATATGCCATGCCCTTCCTGATAAGAATGGATATCTGCGCCAGTATCTCTGCTATGTGATCAGTTGCATGGGCAAAGAAATTGACGCTGTCCACCCTGAGCAATGACATTATATCGTGGAATTCATTGGTAAATCGCCTGGAAATAACATCGAACCTGACGCCTTCGGAGTTGGCCCGATCTATAATCTTGTCGTCTATGTCGGTTATATTCTGCAGGTAGAACACCCTGTGCCCTGAGCTTCTCAGGTATTTCACAAAGGCATCGAAGAATATGTATGTCCTGGCATGGCCTATGTGGAAGTTATCCTGCACTGTGGGCCCGCAAACAAAAACCCGTATTACCCTGTCCTGCGGGAGATCAAGTGCAACCTTTGCCCTTGCCATTGTGTCGTATATCCTCATCTGACTGAGACCATATTGCACTGAGATAATAAAAGTCACCCAGGGGGGGACTTCACAGGTGTCAAGCGGCAGAATGGAAAGTTAATAGCCGCTCCTGTTTTACAGAGCTGATGGATGGAAATGCCCGGGGAAAAATGCCGGGGATTCGGGCTGGAGGAATTCTTCTGGCAATAATCGGGGCTTCACTCTGGGGGCTTTCAGGAACATTGTCATCCATCCTCTTCAGGGATTATCGAATGCCATTCTCCACCCTTGTATCCCTGAGAATGATACTTGCCGGAGTTATTGCCCTGGCTGTTCTCAGGCCAGCATTTCCAAAAAAATCCGCCGGCAGCTTTCTGCTTTTTGCCCTGGCAGGTCTTTTTGGCGTCCAGATAACCTATCTTGCCACCATAAGCTATTCCAATGCCCCTACTGCCACCCTTCTTCAGTATCTGTTCTTCCCCATTGTGATCATATATGAAGTTGCAAGAAAGAAAGTCCGCCTTACAGCGGGGATAATTGTATCTGTGGCTCTTGCACTGGGCGGAACGTTTGAGCTCACAACCAGCTTCCCAAGCCATTCAGCCGCCATAATCTTAAGCCCGCTTGCACTGGCTTTCGGCCTGATGTCTGCACTGACAGCAGCCCTCTACACAATCATGTCCGGCCCACTCATAAGACAGAATGGCACACTGCCAGTGATCACGTGGGCATTCATAATCGGTGGGTCTTTCTCCATCATTTTCAGCCTGAACAGCAGCTATTCATATTTCTCTGGAATTCGTCCGGAAGAACTTCCCGCCATCCTGGCACTGGTGCTTCTTGTGGCAGTTTTCGACACACTGGTGGCCTTTGGCCTTTACATACGCAGCATGCAGGAGATAACCGCAACCCAGGCCTCTCTTGCGGGAACAATGGAGCCCATAACTGCAGCAATTTCATCGGCACTTCTTCTCGGCATTTTCCTCACAGGTTTCCAGTACATTGGGGGCGTGCTCATAGTCATGGCAATAATAACGGTTCAGCTCTTTTCTTTTAGAGGCAGGAGGGCCGTATAGTGAATCATTCAGATTTAATATGATTCCGCAATTCCCCATGGAATGATGGCCGGCTTGAACCGAAAGGACAGGCAGTTGATCGGTGCTGTTGGCTTTATGGAAGTTGTCCGCATGCTGGGGATTTTCCTCATACTGCCGGTGCTTGAGGTATATTCAGCCAGCCTCACAAGCTCGGTGATCCTGATCTCCCTGGCATTTGGCGCATACGGACTTGCATCAGCAATTTTTCAGAGTTTCTTCGGCATCCTTTCAGACAGGATAGGAAGGAAGGCCACCATAATTATAGGGCTAATTCCCTTCATCGCCGGCAATCTGCTTACCTTTGCAGATCATTCAATTTTAATGCTCATTCTGGGAAGGTTCATTGCAGGTGCCGGGGCAATAGGATCGGTTGCAACCGCAATGGTGCAGGAAAATGTTCCGGAACAGAAGAGAAATGCCGCCATGGCTCTTGTGGGAATTCCTGTTGGAGTTGCATTCCTAATAGGCCTGCTTCTGGGCCCCGAACTTGGATACGCCATTGGATTCTACTATCTGTTCCTCATTTCTGCAGTTCTTGGAATTGCTGCAATTGGAGCTGTAATTCCCCTGAGGGTGTCGCAGAAAATGGCTTTACACAGAACATCCAGAATTTACGGCATAAACAGGATATCTGTTTCCCTCGCCATTGCAGGCTTTTCCGTATCATTCTTCATGATACTTTTCTTCTATTATTTTCAGGTTTTTGCCACAACTATATTGCTCCAGGAAAACTATGTGCTCCCAATATTCATACCGGGCATCCTGGGAGGCGGAATAGCAGTGATGATAGCGGGAAGATTCGAGGGGAAGCGCACAGCAGTTATGGCAGTGTCATCAATTGCTGTGATTCTCATATCAGTGCCAATACTGTTTCTTGTCCCATTGCAGAAGGGGTCATTGCTTATCATTGAGATTGGCTCGGTGGTATTCTTCCTGGGCTATTCGCTCTATGAGATTGTATTTCCAAGCGCCATTACCCGGTTCGCATCCAGGTACCACTATGGCTCGAACCTTGGCGTATTCAATACGCTACAGCACGTCGGCCAGTTCGCAGGAGGAACAGCCAGCGGAATTATTCTTGGGCTTCAGCTTAATAGGGGCTCTCAGGCCACAGCAATGATTGTCCTGCTTGTGCTGATGGGAATCGCCCTGGTACTTTCCGCTCTTGTTTATGCAGGATCAAAGAACGGTAGAATCATGGCGCAAGCATAGATCTTATGCGATTGCTCAAAAGAAGCGAACCCACACAGATTATCTTTTCATTCTGTACGTCGATCACAGACATTGAAGCGTTCCTGATCTCAATCCCAAAGCTCTCCACCTCGTCCAGGCCAAGGTAACTTGCAATTGCCGCTCTTATTGGCATGGCGTGGCTGACAAGTATACGCACATTTCCAATGCCGTCAAGCACAGATCTCATTCTGAGAACCTGTGAACTCCAGGATTCCATTCCAAGTTCATCCCTCGATCCCGGAGGCAGGCCTGCCATCATTGTATTATTATATGGCCCCATGCCTGATTCCGTAATGTTGACCTCTAATTCCGGCGCCATATTGAGTGCGCTGCCGATAATATTTGCCGTCTGCATTGCCCTCTGGACAGGGCTAGTGAGAATTCCGTCGAAGCGAAGTCCCCTGAGCTGGCTGGCAGTGAATTCAGCCTGCCGCATTCCTCTTTCAGTGAGCGGGTACCCGTTCAGATCGTCTGAAATGATTTTCCTGACATTCGCCTCGCTTTCACCATGACGGACAAGAACAGCAATGCGCACTTTGCACAATGCCTTCATGAAATATAAACAGTTCAGAAGGCAGAATCAAATCAGGGAGACTGCCCATAGGGAGATAAGAGTTGCAGTGAGAACGGGAAGGGCAAGAATGAACCCCACCTTCATGTAATAACCGTAGGATATCTTCATGCCTCTCTTCCTGTCAAGGGTATAAAGCCACAGGAGCGTAGCCAGCGATCCCACGGGAGTGAATTTCGGGCCTATATCGTTTGCAATCACATTTACATAGGGCAGAATTCCAGGATGGGCATGTGCAATGGAAAGATTGCCAAGCATCACTGAGGGCAGGTTGTTCATTATGGACGCCATGGACGCAAAGAGGTATCCTGAGAAAATGTAGGGAAGCGGCCCCCAAAGCCTGGAAAAGGATTCAAGAGTTCCGGAAACCAGTGAAATGAGGCCGTTCTCGCCCATACCGTACACAATAATGTACATTCCAAGGGAAAAAAGCACTATCTGCCACGGTGCCTCCCTGAGTATTTTCCCTGTATTTATCTTACCCCTCACTGCCACTATTATGAAAAGGATGGCAATTGCAGGAACTGCAATGAAGGCAACCGGGATAGACAGCAGGCCGGTTACTGCATAGAGGGTTATCAGGGTGGCAAGCACAGGGATTGCGGATAGAAATATTGCCCTGTCCCGTATGATTCCATCATCTATCCTGAATGTCTTTATCCTGGCTGGAATGCTCTTTCTGTAGAATGCATACAGAACACCCAGGCTGGCAGCCACAGATACAAGGTATGGCACAATCATTACAGCAGTGTAATGCAGGAAATCAATGTGGAAGTATCCGGACGTTATTATGTTTACAAGATTGCTGATTACGAAGGGCATGCTGGCAGTATCTGATATGAAGCCCACCGCCATTATGAATGCCAGGTAGGCCTTCCGGTCAGCTCCACTTCTTGTCAGGAATGAGTACATAATTGGCGTAAGGACAAGGACGGCACCATCGTTGGCAAAGAAAGCGGATATGACTGCACCAAGGAGAACCATAAGGACAAAAAATTTCTTCCCGGAGCCGCCTGAGAGTATTGCAAGTTTCATGGATGCATACTCGAAGAAGCCCACTTCATCATATATGAGAGACATGATAATTATGGCCACAAAGGTGAACGTGGCATTCCAGACAATATTCCACACCTGAATTATTTCCGGTACTGTTGTGATCCCAAGAATAACTGATGCAGCGCCGCCTATGAGTGCTGAATATCCAATGCCCAGATTCCTGGGTCGCAGTATCACAAGGATCATGGTTATAATGAATATGGCCAGGGACAGCGC
>JAJZAW010000016.1 GCA_021799185.1 Thermoplasmata archaeon | reverse complement strand
TCCGATCTTATTTTGTTCCACTACTGTTATATATTAAGCTCCGATATCGGAAAACGAATCAACTGGTGGTGTCACGATACAATGATTACAATTGAAGGTTTAACTAAGGTTTACTCCAGAAAGGATCCGCCTGCAGTGAACGATCTTACACTGCAGATAAATGATGGTGAAATTCTTGGCCTTGTGGGCCTCAACGGAGCTGGGAAGACATCCACGATCCGGATGATATCCGGGATCATACTCCCAACTTCTGGGACTATCAATGTGGATGGCTTTGACATAGTCAAGGAGAAAGTGAAAGCATCCGCCAATGTGGGATGGGTTCCAGAATTCCCCAATTTTGAGCTTAATACCAAACCTGTTACCCTGATGAAATATTATGCGGGCTTTTATGACATTGACCGGAATGAAGAGGACGAACAGATACATTCCCTGCTGGAAGAAGTTGGGCTGAAGACATATACGGACAGAAAACTTAGAAATTATTCGCAGGGAATGAAGAAAAGATTTGCCATCGCTGAAACCCTTCTTGGAGACCCCCGGAACCTGCTGTTCGATGAGACCCTGAACGGGCTTGATCCGGAAGGTGTCGTATTCGTCAGGAACCTGATACTTTCCCTTAAGAAAAGGGGCAAGGCCGTACTGCTTTCATCGCACATACTGAGCGAGGTTGAAAATATAGCGGACAGGGTGGCCATAATCAGCCACGGCAAACTTCTGAAGGTTCTAACGAGGAATGAGTTGAGAAACCTGGGCAAGGTTGTTGTGAGAATAACCGTTGACAATCCGGATGGTAAACTGAAATCTGCCCTTTCTGATTTTGGAAATGTAATGGTTTCCGGCAATGACGCCACCATATCCGATCTCGCCATTGAAGTGTCTAAAATCCCGGAAATTGCCTCCAGGATTGTTTCATCTGGATACGGCCTCAGGAAATTTGAAACCTCCGGGGAAAGCCTTGAGGAATATTTCTTCAGCATCATAGGTGAAAAAGCATGAAGCCCATAGTTTACGAGATCAGAAGAACACTTACCAGCAAGTTTGTCATAGTTATGATTATTGCCATAGTTGGGCTGGCATCCCTGCTGGCTTACGAATCAGGATCAACATATTCCCCCTCTCCTGTATCTTCAACTCCCCAGCTTTCAACCGGATTTTACATGGAGGGTGCCAACGTCACGGTTGTGGGATATGCACACAATGCCTATGGCAACCCTGTTCCTGGCATTAAGGTCAGCTATGATTTCAATGGCACAGTTTATAGCTCTACATCTGCATCCAACGGCTTTGTCAATGATACAATTCCCACCGGAAATGCCAGCAGTGGAACAATACACGTGAACTATACATACACTGCTTTCCGGAGGGCCAAAACAATATCGTCCGATGATATAACATTCAGTTCCTCATCTAAATCATCAGGATTGCAGGTAATTCCCGGTATGGTGGATGCTGCAAACAACACAAGGTTTGGGGTTGAGCTGTTTTACATCGGGCCAAATGGGACTACAGCTCCTTCATTTAACGTGTATGTGTACAACATTACCCTTCCGCAATCCAAAATTCTTTCAAATTACTCATATACAAAGAGCGTGTCAGGCTTCACTGTCCTCAATATATTTCCTACTGTAAAGGGTGCAAACAGTACGGATATATATGGCATTACGGTTACAAACAGCACAGGGTCTCCAGTGCCATCATTTAACAAGGGATTTCTACTGACGGATTATACTCCAATGACGCAGAGTACACTGCAATCCCTGGTTTATGCTGGCACCTCTGAAATCCTTGGCTTCCTTATTCCCATACTGGCAGTGTTCGCTGCATACCTGACATATGGAAAAGACCGGACAAACGGCGTTCTTGAATCTGTGCTGAAAAGGCCGGTTACCAGAGGCGGGCTCATAGCATCCAGATTTTTATCGAACTCTGTTTCAATCGTTGTGGCAGTTGGCCTTTCAATGATTTTTTCAGACCTCATAATCCACCACTACTTCGGTATGTACCTGTCCACGACCTTCAGCCTTTATTTTATCTGGACATATGTGGTTGAAGGCGTTTCATTCCTTGCACTTGTATACATGTTTTCGCACATTGCAAAGTCGCAGGGTGCTGTCCTTGGAGCTGCAATCGCACTCTTCGTGGTGCTTGATCTGTTCTGGAGCATAATTCCAATTGCCGTCCTGGCTGCGCTGAAGGTCTCAACAAGCAGCACTGCCTACGTCAGTGCAAGCGTCGGGTTCGACTATGCCAGCCCGGCAGGCTATTCCACACTTGTGCAGACCATGTTCACCGGTAAGTTTGGAGTAATATCCTCAACCACAATTGATCCGTCTGCCTTTGGAATCACTGCGCCCTTCCTCATCATTGCAGGCATATTATGGATGATCGTCCCGTTTGCAATAGCATACTACCTTGCGAAAAACAGGGACTGAACACCTCAGGCAGCTATTTCCCCAACATCTTCTTTTTTATATTCCCTGAAAAAATAAACATATAGAATCGGATCAAATAGCGACACAATTCCGGCGAATGAAAACATGAAGGCTATGGCTCCTGCAGACAGGAGGAAACTTCCAAATGTTGTTGAGGCACCGTACGGAAGCCGCCGAGCTATTCCAGTAAGGCTGTTGCCCCTGGCCCTCTCTCCGGGATCAAGGATGGTCATCTGAAAGTTCTGCCTGATTGGCAGGGCAAGCTGGTAAAGCCCTGTCCTTACTGCATAAATTGCCCCTGCAACCAGTGGCGGCACAAACGGCATAAGAATGAAAAGTCCAGACCCAAGTCCACGAAATATGCCTATTGCATATATGGCACCCAGCATCCGTTCCATTGTGGATGCAAATAGCACGCCTACGCCAGATGCAACATATGATGCCGTGAATATAAGTGAAATAACGTATGCCGGCAACCCTATCTGATGGAACCAGAGCGATATTATGGGTGTGATTACACCAAGGCCAACACTGCCCATGGCACCAGAGAGGCCGATTTTTGCTATGTTGCGCCCCGAATTTTTCGGTATAATCTGGGCTCTTTTTCCCTTAACGCGCCTGATTTTTGTGTCCTCAAGAAAGAGGGTAAGAAACAGAGAGGCAATATTAAGGGCCAGTGCAATTGCGAAGAGATCGGTATAATAATCTGAAACATACCTTTCGAAAACTGCGGAAGTGGAACTTCCGGCAATTGCAGATATTATGGAAACCAGCATGAGTGCAGAATATACCCATGTCCTTGATGCGGATGATACTTTGTCTGCAACAAAGGCAGTAAGTATTGGCGCTACCGGCCCGCCTCCCGCGCCGCCACCTATGGCGCTGAATGTAATTCCAAGCACTGATGTCAGGAACAGCAAAACAAAATTATGGGTGAGCAGGAATGTGACAAAGATCAGGGCAGGCAAGCCTGACATTATAAGGAGAGTCTTCTTCTTGCTGTACAGATCTCCAAGAAACCCAGACAGGAGAACAAGGCCTGAGCTTGCAATTGTTGCAACCAGGGCATAAATTCCTATTTCCACAACGGAAAACCCAACCTGCTTCAAGAATAATGGAATGAGGAATGCTATGTAGCCGAAATAAAAGCTCCTAAGCCCTCTTATGGCACCCAGTAGGGGAATCTGCCTCAATATTCCTGAATTGTATGAATCTATAAAAAATAGATATTCTATTTTACACTAAATAGTTGAATGGAAAAAGAGATTCATTCTGCCACCGGACCTTTCAGATTGGGAATGGCCATGGTTGGATTGCGCCTCCTGTATATTACATAAGCCAGGCTTATGACAACCCATGCGGCAAAGGCAATTGTGCCGGATTTGAGGCCAGGCTCCGGGACTATGAAGGTACTTACGAATATGAAGGCGAACAGTATAACGGAAACTACGGTTGCTGCAAGGCTTCTAAGCTGGATTCCTCCAGTGCCCTTCCTCTCCATCGAAGGCAGGGAGACATTCACCAGGGCATGCACTAATATGACACCGAGAGTTGCAGCTGTAGCTGCCATTAGAAATGCGGTGAACCCTCCCAGAAAGGCAACGCCAAGGGCAGCAATGGCAAATGCAGCAGCTGCAACCATTGCAGCTGACACTGAAGGCGTCAGCCTCACCGGGTGTATCCTGGAGAGGCCCCTCGGAATCATTCCCTCCCTTGACATTGAATACATGACCCTTGATGTGCCGTTTGTTATTACCACTGTCCCGGTGAGAAGGCTGTTTATAAAGAGAGCTGTCACAAGGATTGCCATCCCTGTCCCCATGTAATCCCTCATGATGAGGATCCCGGGAACAAGATTGTTCGCATACCCTATCATGTCGGATGGCCCCCAGGCAACCGTGAATACATATGCTGTGAATACGTAGAATATTCCAAGCACAAGTATTGCCAGCACAACCGAGAGGCCAACTGTCCTCCTGGCATTCCTTGATTCCTCGCCAAGGGGAGTGGATGCGCCGAAACCTGAAAATGCAGTGTACATGAACAGCATGCCTATTCCAATGCCTGAAATGCCGCCCTTGGCAAGTCCCGGGCTGAACACCGCCGTTGTATTTATGGAAGGGTGAAGCAGGACTATAATCATCCCGGAAACCGCAATGACCACAATCTCAACCATTGCCATTGCCGTTGTGTATCCCGTGGATTGCCTGATTCCGGCCCGTGAAACCGAGAAACCGAATATAATGGCCGCGGCCAGAATTGGAAGCCACACTAATGGCGGCATGAAGATTCCAAACACGCTGGATAGGATAGCAGGAACAAAAACAGCAAGGCTCAGCCCCATGAATGCAAGTGCAA
Source organism: Thermoplasmata archaeon (assembly GCA_021799185.1). Taxonomy (GTDB): domain Archaea; phylum Thermoplasmatota; class Thermoplasmata; order Thermoplasmatales; family Thermoplasmataceae; genus UBA509. The sequence goes on along the minus strand of JAJZAW010000016.1, from coordinate 14,847 downwards.
AAACCTGATAGAATATATAGAAAAAACCGGAAAACAGGGCAGGTGATAATCCCAGGCCGCCCTGCACATATGAATAGTATCCGCCCGCTCCGGCTATCCTTTTGGATATGCGCCTTATGATGTAAGCATTAAGCAGAACCACCAGAAAGGCAAGCAGTGCTGTCAGCGGCAGCGCACCAAGGGCGAATGCCGCTGCCCCGGTAAACGTTGCCACGGCAGCGCCAGCTGGTGCTGACCCTGCTATACCCTGGAATGTGCCCTGGAGAAGTCCTATGGAATTCTTTCTGAGTGCAGGCATATCAGGCACCGCCTCCGCTTTCAACCATGTAGAAATGCATTTTTCCCCTTATTATTGAAGTATTGACGTTAATGATCATTTTACCACTATAATGTAATTTTTTTAGCGGTAGTGTATGCCATAATGCAATTTAAAATTTACCCGGCATGGCCATGGCTGCAGAGCTTACGCCTTCACTCCGGGATTTATTGCCTCCAGGCTCTTTCTCCTGGTTTCGGGAGCCAGGAGCACAGATATAACCAGACCAGCAATGGAGAGCGCTGCAAATATGTAGAGTGAACTGAATACAGGAAACAGCGGGAATATTACTATACCCATTATTGCGCCTGCCCTGGATACTGCTGTGGCAACTCCCTGAGCAGTTGCCCTTATCCCTGTAGGGTAAAGCTCTGTTGGATAGAAGAGGGTTACGGCACCTATCCACTGCTCAAAAAGGACATAGACAAAGAAATACGGCACAAGTACGGCACCTGATATGCGTATTATTGATCCTGTGAGAAGCACCACGGACATCACTGTGAACCCTGCTATTGTGAGAAAACGCCTCCCAAGCCTGTCAGCAAATGGAAGGCCTATTGCATATCCTGCAATGCCCCCAATATCAATAATTATCCCGCTCTCCGCTGTAAGCCTGAGATTCCCTGCAAATCCAATTGAGCTTATTACCCTGGGAAAGTAAAATCCCATGCCGTATGCGGCGACATCAAACAGAAACCATGCTGACAGTATGAAGAATGTTGTTACAGCACACCTTCGGCTGAAAATGCCATTCTTTGCCCGGCTCTGTTCTGAAGGCTCCTGCCCCATTAAGCTGGCTTTGCCCGAGAATTCCTGCATTGCCTTTTCAGCTTCCTGCACCCGTCCCCTTGACATCAGCCATCGGGGGCTTTCAGGAATTGAAAGCCGCACCATAATGACAGGTATCGCAATGATGCCCCCTATTATGAAGGTATATCTCCAGAAATATGGATCGCTGATGAAGGCAACATTCATAAGGCTTGAGAAGAGGGCGCCCACCCAGTACATTGCAACCATTCCAAGCAGAAATTTCCCCCTGGGCTTCACTGGAGAGAATTCGGAAATCATGGTGGAGCTGACCGGATAATCTCCACCAATGCCCATGCCAAGCAGAAATCTGAATGAAAACAGTTCAATGAAATTTCGGGAAAGCCCGGAAAGGATCGCAAATACCACAAAGAGTATGAGGTCAAGCCCGAATATCCTCCTTCTTCCAACCCTGTCTGCAAGCCTGCCGATGAGGGGCGCACCCAGTAGCATGCCAGCAAAGGCTGAAGCGTTGACCGCCAGATACTGTTCAGTGGCAAGACCAAGCTGGTGCGGTATCACCACCATTGCCAGTGTGACAACAGACAGGTCATAGCCATTCAGAAACATTCCCATGGATGATATGGAGAATATCTTCCAGTGTGATCGCGTTACGGGTGATCTGTCCATGGAACTGAAGGATGGTTGATCCATGCTGACCGTAGCCATGCCATTAAAAAAATCTTTGTTTCTGAATAACCGGCAATGATCGGATCAGCAATGTCTTATTATTAACATCAGCATATTTCACGGATTGTACAGGAAAAGAAGCAGCAGGTTCCTACTTCAGCTCAATGCGGTCCATATGGGGACAAATTATCTCTGGATATCATTTGAGAGCCTCATACTTCCAATCCAGCTCGATAATGCAACAGGCAACGGTTCCACAAGCCTTCTTTTGGGCTTGATCGCATTCACGGGAATTTCAGTGGGTGTCGTGGTGAGCCTCTTCTTCGGGGTGCTGAGCGACAACAGAAGCATTCTCTGGGGAAAACGCGGCCCATATATCATAATAGGCGCCGTGGCTGCAGTTATCAGCATTGGCCTTGACATACTGCTGCAGAATTATATTTATGGCATTCTTCTGGGATATATCTTTGTGCAGACAGGAACAAACGTATCCTCTGCAGCTTATCAGCCCCTATTCAGGGATCTTGTGCCCGAGGATCAGAGGGGATTAGCTTCAGGAATCAACGGCATTTACACACTTCTTGGAAACGCCCTTGGGCTTGGGCTTTCCGGATTCCTTATGTCCGCCAGAATGGATACTCTTGCCCTTGCCCTCATGGCTGTTACACTGCTTGCAACCGCAGTTATCACAACACATACCATAAGGCATGAGGATACCCCCGTTCATGGATCAGGGATCTCACTGCCCGGCATGTTTCTGGACATATTCAATCCCGGCGGTAAGTCTGAAGGCTTCTTCTGGCTTGTCGGATCGGCTTTCCTTGTGTTTCTGGGAGTCACCGGCCTCAGCTTCTTTGAACTTTATTATTTCAAGGATGTGCTCGGATCGCCTGATCCCGCAGAGCTTGTGGCAATATCCGGCGTTTTCGTCCTGATCTTCTCAGCCATAGGCACTGCGATTTTTGGATTCCTTTCTGACAGATACGGAAGGTGGAAGATGCTTCTTGCTGCTTCCCTTATGGGGGGAACAGCCACTGCATTGATTCCGTTTTTCCCTGAATTTGACATATTTGTAATCCTGGGCATTTTCATTGCCACTGCCTATGGCATATATTTCAGCGTGTCCAAGGCACTGGCAAGTGATCTCTCTCCCAGAGAAGATGCAGGAAAATACATGGCATATTTCAATATAGGGATAGGCGGATCGTCAGCATTTTCACCGTTATTCTACGGCATCATCCTTGACCACTTCAGCAGTGATTACCACATGGGCTTCACGTACCTTTTTGAAGTCGCCGCGTCATTCTATTTCTTCAGCCTTATCCTTCTGGCCCTCGTCCCCAGGAAATAGCAGCATCCCAACCTGTAGGGTTTGGAGAACCTTAAGATAATTCAGGAGATTACAGAAATATGGAAGGAACCGGCCGCCTTTCCCTGCCTTTCCTCATGGGCTTTAACTCCATATACCTCGGGGTAAATTACCTCTGGATATCATTTGAAAGCCTCATTCTCCCAACAGAGATCGGCGGAATTGTGCCTGTGGGGCAGATGGGGCTTTATCTTGGTGTCATAGCTGCAGTTGGCGCCGGGTCCGGCATTGCCGGAAATCTTGGATCAGGATTCCTGGGAGACAGAATACACATTGGCGGCGCACGCAGATATCCCTACATTGCCATTGGAATAGGAATGACCGTGGTCGCTGTCCTGCTGGAGCATTTCATCTCCCTTTCAGTTTATGTAATAACTGCAGGATATGTCCTTCTTCAGGTATTCTCCAACGTGGCAATAGGGTCTGTGCAGCCGGTCGTTGCTGAAACGGTAAGAAGCGAACAGCGTGGAGTATCTGCCGGCATGAATGGCCTCTTTACCCTTACTGGATCCGCAATGGGATTTGGAATAACGGGTTACCTCATGACATATCACACTGAAGCTACTGCCATATATGCAATTGCTGGCGGTGTTGCCTTCACAGGAATAGCCTCTATCCTCACCCTGGCACTTGGAAGAGTTCCTGTGGCCCGGGCTGAGCATCTACACATATCATCATTCCGGCATATTCCACCTGACATGAGATCATTCCAGCGGCTTATCAGCGGATCCTTCATGGTGTTCATGGGAATAACAGGCCTCACTTATTTTGAACTGTATTTCTTCAGACAGGTTCTTCTTGTGAGCAATCCGCAGCTTTATGTTGCCATTGCCGGCATAGTTGTTCTGGCCATTTCGGCTGTGGCCAGCATCGTGCTTGGCCACTTCTCTGACAGAATAGGAAGGTGGAGAATCCTCATACTGGATTCGGCTTTTGCTGCAATACCCACCGCAATGATTCCATATTTCAGGTCTTTCTATGTCTTTCTCATACTTGGTGCATTTATAGGATCAGCCTATGGGACATTCTACAGCGTTTCTTCGGCCATGGCGGGAGACCTCGCTCCCAAGAATGAAGCGGGAAAATACATGGCATTTTTCAACCTGTCTCTGGCCGGAGCCTCAACAATATCTCCACTCATTTACGGGGCACTGCTCTTCATTTTCAGAAATACCGTACACACAGGCTACATTGCCCTATTTTCAGCATCATCTGCCTTCTATCTGATGGGGGCTTTTATCATTCTTATGGCCTCAAGGGTATCAGGCAGCATCGGGCACAGGAATGCCGCGTGATAAATGGGCATTTTATCACAGGTATACAACAATGTATGCCATTAAGCTTATTATTGCCATCTGCAGCAGCATCTGCACAAATGCACCAGAAGAAATTACCTTCAGATACATGGGAAGCCTGTCAGGGGATGCCTTTCCGTAAACAATAGGGGCAATCTTCATGGAAAATGGAACTATGGTGGCAAATCCGGTCCCAACCAGCAGAATTCCTATGACGAATATTGCCCTGAACAGCCAATTGGAAAGGGTGAATATTCCTTCATGCAATGCAAGCAGATATCCGGCAAGGGGAACAACAACTGAAACTGCAGGTATGAAGAAGAGAGTCATGGGAAGGAGCCTTGCGGCAACATTTTTTCTGGTCTCAATGGGGCTGCTGCTTATAACAGCAGAAAACAGAAGCCCAAGGAAAACGTCAGTCCCAGTCCAGATTGCGCCAAGCAGAACGTGAACATAATCCAGCACGAGAATGCTGCCGGAAATGTAGGCTGCAGCCAGAGCAGCAAAGGGCACGAGAAATGAAGCTATTCCCGCAGATGACAGCCTTATTCCTGAAAAACTCCAATCAGTCAAAGTGGATACCCCGTTGCAAAATGCGCCATGAAAACTATGATTGCAAGCTGCAGAATCAACTGGACAAGCGATATGCGTATATTGATCATGGTAAGCCTTACAATTTTCTGAATATCCCTTCCCCCGCGAAGAAGCTCAAGGTACACCCTTGCCTCGTTAGGAAGGAATATGACGAGCCCCTGGACAGTCAGTATTATTGCAATTGCCGCCACAACTATGAAGTATGGTGAGAAAAAGGAAATATGAAGCATTATGGCAAGGTAAATGCCCGCAGTCACTGTGGTAGTTGAAATTGCAGGCATGAAGAACAGCATGACGGGCGTCAGCCTTTTTGACACTTCAGCCCTGTCGGTGTTTCCCAGTCCCCTCATAATATGGGCGAAGAAGATGCCCATGACAAGATCCATTCCAGTCCATGCAGATCCAGACAGGACGTGGAAGTATTCCAGAAAATAGAAACTGCGGCTTGCAATTATTATGGCCAGCATTGCAGGCGGAATTATGAGCATTGGAAGTCCGCGCCGCAGGGAATTGGAGATAGAATAAACCCCATCCACGGTCCTCCCGGCATTTATTTCTGTCAAGTGCCATGGTTATGCTGTGAGACTGATAAATAAATTTCCCTGCACAGATATGTCCATTTCTCAATCATGGAAGCTTGCGCAGGAATCAAAATTATTCCCTATCCTGTGATTCCGGTATTTTACCCGCAATGTTCAGTGAATGGGGTACCGATCTTACCCTCACAGGCAGGGAACCAATATTCTCTCCGTCTGCCTCCACAGGGGCTGTGCCCTCAAGGTAGAGATCGGAAAGGTGGCAGGTTGTGACCTTTCTGTCGGAAATATATGTTCCATTCTTGAGTTTTCCAAGCTTTGAAATAAGTTCAATCCTCCCCATTCCCCCAACAATATGGATGTCTAACAGCCCGTCAACAAGAGATGAACCAGGGGAAGCCAGCATTCCGCCACCAAAATATCTTCCGTTTGCCACGACAATTTCCACAGATTCAAGGTTCTGCACTGTATTTCCATGCCTTATTGTGATTTCATAGGATTCAAGCTTCCATAAGGACCTGATGACCCCGGTATTGAAAGCCCTCCTGGATCGCCTGTGGGAGTTGACATAACGCATCACCTCTGCGCCGAAGCCTGCTTCCATTATGTTGAGAAAACGCCTCTTGGCATTTGCTGTCTCTATAAGCCCCGTATCTACGCGGGTAAAGATTCCGGAGGCAAGCGAATCAAGAATCTGGCGGGCATCAGGCATCCCAAGGCTGCGCATGAAGTCAGATCCCGTTCCAGCTGAAAGTGGAGCAATAATAACATCACTTTCAGCCACGGCCTGCACAACCTCATTAATGGTTCCATCTCCACCTGCAATTATGATTCCATCGAAACCTTCAGAAACGGCCTCGGCAGCGAGCAAAGTTGCATGTCCAGGTGAAGTTGTGAATGAAACATCTTTTGTAATCCTGCTGACTATTTCATTGACTTCTGGCCACCTGTGAAGCGATGAACCAGAACCTGCTGCCGGATTAACTATGGCCTTAACCCTGATTTTCAACACCCCGCTTCATAAGGTGCCTCTCGGCTTCCATCCTCATTGAAGTGCCCGCATCAGCGCTGTAAATTGCCGATCCTTCCCGCCTCCTGACTATGTCTTCCACGGTGATGGCACATTCATGATCCATATCGTATTGAACCTTATCGACGTCATTTTCACGTGCATAATCGATCACAGGAAAGCCCTTAATGGAAGCACTGAGCCCCAGATGCTTCGTAACTAGTCTTGCGACATTCCTTGAGGCTATCCTGTAGTCGGTGAGTTTCCCGCCAAGAACGTGAATGATGCCATCTTCCTGAAGAATGGAAAATTCCCTGGTAGCCTTCCCGGGGTCCTTGCTGTCAGAGACAAGCGGCCTTATGCCGCTGAATGCCGTTATGATGGAGGCTTTATCAATTCTGCCGAATACTGCAGATGTGCTCTCCAGAAGATAATTGATCTCATCCGTGCTCACGTCTCTTTCCTCAGGCGATCTCACAAAATTGTCTGTTGTGCCAATGTGCACAACTTCACCCCTGGGCAGGATAAAAAGCTGCCGTCCATCGATTTGCGATCTGAAGGCAATTGCATTTTTCAGGTTGAATATGCCGGATGGAAGCACAATATGAATGCCCCGGCTCAGCTTTATAATGGGAACATTGCCTGCACCCATTAATCTCATTGCCTCAGCGGCCCATGGACCGGTGCAGTTGATGATCAAGCGAACATGCACAGTGTATCCCTTCCCCGTCAGGCTGTCCGTAACCTTTGCAGAAAATCCGGATGATATTTTTTCAAGGGCCACAAACCTTACGTAATTCAGGCAAACAGCCCCATGATTGTGTGCAGAACAGATGTTGCTGATTACAAGCCTGGAATCATCTGTGATGGCGTCGGTGTAGGAAAAATATCCCTTTACTGAAGAAGGGTATTCTCCGCTATTCCTGTGAAATTTTGGAAATCGCATGCGACCACCTAAAATGCCATATATCATTAGTCCAAGCCTGATCTCCCATTTCTTCCATGAATCGGGCGTTATGAGTATGTGGAACTCAATATCCTTTACCATACTGGTATTCTGCCTCAGATAATCCCTTTCCCTGATGAGATTCCTTACTTCACGTATCCTGCCCTGCTGCAGGTAACGCAATCCCCCATGTATGAGCTTGGAAGAGGCTGAGCTTGTTCCGGATGCAAAGTCGTTCGCTTCAACAAGAAGCGTCTTTACCCCAATCTGTGCCAGTGTGTTTGCCACACCAGCTCCGTTTATTCCCCCTCCAATGACAAGAACATCAAATTCCCGTTTTTCAAGCCCCTGCAGGTCTGAGGCTCTGGTCCTTGAGGAAAATTCAGGATTTTCCATTCAGACACCACCATACATAGGATCCCTGATTTTATTCATGAGGCTAATGTGTTGGCTGTCCAGGTACTGTTTGAACAGGGAGCCCATTCCGTGATGGTGGGTTATGGCACCATGGTGCCTGAGGAATGCCCTTATTATGCCATCCCTCACAGCACTGAGGGTTTCCATTTCCCTGTCGAATTCTGTTGAGATTACAAATGTGAAATATATGCACGCTCCGGATCTGTAAAGGTGAGACACATGTGCCATTATAACCCCCCTGAAGCCATACTGTTCCCGCATCTGGTAAAATGAATCTCGGACATCCCTGTAAAGGTCCGGCAAATATTCCCAGTTTGCTGCAGTTTCAAGTGTATCGGGTATGTATCCTGCCTTCCACAGCAAATTAGCAAGCCCGGGGCGGAGATACCTGTCCCTTTCCCAGAGCCTTGCCGGAATTCCGCCGGCATATACAGAACCTGGAATGCCCACTCTCCATGGGCTCTCATTGTTGACCGCAATCATGATCGCACCATTTCCTACTCCCCTGACATTGAGATAGCTGTGGAAAAGCTTCTGGATTCCTCCTGCATTGCCGGATCGAATTGCAAATTCTGTTTCTGTTTCGTCGGAAAGGCGTGCCACCGTTGGGAAATTTTCAATCTGCTGCAGTGCTGAAAGGCCATCCTCAAAGTTCTTGAAAAAATAACTGTGGTAATATCTTCTCCTGGGTATTTTGAATGTTTTGAGGGTAACTTCAGTTATAATTCCAGCACTGCCGGCAGACCCAAGCGAAACATCCAGCGCCCTTGTGCCTGCTGACTGGCTTGGAACATCCATATCTTCAATCTGACCTGCAGATGTCAGGAGTGAAACAGAAAGAGCAATCTCCCTGATCCCGCCATACTGATTCGATTCCTGCCCAACAGCACCAGTCGCCACCCATCCTCCTACGGTTGAATAATGGAACGATTCCGGAAAGTTTCCGCAAGTATATCCGGCCTTCCATAATGCAGCCTCCAGATCCGAACCTGTGACACCTGAACCTACCCTCACAAAGTTCTTCCCCGTGGTTATGGATGAAAATTTCTTCATATCCACTGAAATTGATTCATGGCCAGCATCGGGCTTAAGCGAACCATTGACGGAACTGCCTCCTCCATAGGGTATGATTTTAAGGCCATTCTCCAGAAGCAAACTTACAGTTTGAGCCAGTGATCCCGGGTCCGGATAGGTTACGCCACCAACAAGCCGGCCCGGCGATCCGTGCTTTGCAGCAAGTATTTCCGGGGAAGATTTGCCCGTTGAGTGAATAACCCTGTCCTCAAAATCCGTGGAAATACCTGCAGCGGCTGCCAACTGATCTGATATGGCTGCGGGATTCTGCGTTTCAATGCCAGGCAACAGAGTGAAAGTGCCATCCCATGATGTGCCGGGACGTCCAATTTTCCGCGAAGCAAAGGCAAATTCCGCGGAAAAATCCTTGCTTATGTCTCGCCCATAGAGAACCGATATGGACATTTCCACTATCAATCGTGCGAAACATATTAATTTTTAACACTGAGCCATCATTTTGTCTGCCCGTGATGATGCAATCTGATCCTGGAAATTAGCAAAGCTTCAGGTATTTTTCATTCTCCGGTGATTTCTGATCTTACGCAGGCAGTAGATTGCGCAAGTGAATGTGAAGGAGTGCGCATTGTAACTTTAAACCAGTCCCTTCTTCTGCCGGTACTTTTAATTTGCTCAGGCTGACGGCCCTGAACTTGTGCTGGCTCATTTCTCTGCCATTCTCTGTAATGATTCGCCTTTGGGAAACCTGTTCGCCATAAATGGCACGAAATAAATCTCAGGATCAGAAAAGCGTGGTCTGGTTTCCTCCTCCTGAATCTGGCAGCATTTTCTCCCAGCCAGCCGGCTTTATTCCCGAAAACTCCTGAAACATTCTTGCAGTTGCAGGGCCGAATCCCGCGTAGTGATTGTTGGAAAATACCATGGCCCTGTCCACATCATCATATTCCTGGATGCGCAATGCCCATTTTTTGATGTCTGCAGATCGTTCAACCTTTATCTTTCCAAATGAATCCTCACTTATGCTTCTGTCACCCACAAGCCTCAAGTAAATATTCCTGGAAGTGAGAGCATGAAAATCTGGAGTGTGCGGGTTATCAGACCATGCCACTGATATGCTTCTCCTTTTCATTTCATCCATAATAATGGGGTTGTACCAGTCGCTGTTTCTGAACTCGACGGCATAGGTAAAATTCTCAGGAATATTTCTGATAAATTTTAAGAAACTCTCGCCTGAATTCCTGTAGGAAACGGTTGGGGGAAGCTGAAAAAGCAGGGTTCCCAACTTTTTACCAAGAAGAGAAATGGTTGAAATAAATTCATTGAAGATCCCATCAACTCCGGTGAAAGAACTTTCATGGGTAACTGCTTTAGGAACCTTAGCACAGAACAGAAAGTTGCCCGGGGTCATTTTGTTCCATTTTTTTACAGTTTCACGTGAAGGTATGCCGTAGAAAGTGGAATCTATTTCAACTGCCTGGAATATGCGGGAATAGAGGGGGAGCATCATTTCACCTGTTGTTCCGCGGGGGTAAAAAGTGCCAACCCACCTGGAATAGTTCCACCCTGATGTACCGATCAGTATTTCCATGGGTTACCCGCTGAACATTTGAAATTCACTATAAAGATATTGGATTTAGGCACAACAATGAAAAGACCACTTCACATTTTTCAAATAATTTCACAAGCCCGTTCCATGATGCCTGGATTTTGTATGTTGGTAAGCATTTTGCTAGCCCATGCTAATTTCTGCCTGAAATTGATGATCTCACCATAACTCAACTGACAGACAATAAAATTTATTGAAGGAACTATGATCGTTGTATCATGAACGCAGCCGATGCCTATTCAATAAAATTGGCCACAGATCTCAGCCTGTCCGGCGAAACGCTCCTTTTTGCGGAGAAATACATTAAGAACGGAGAGTACAGATCTTGCATTTTCAGAATATGTGGAAAATCCGAACCTGAACAGATCACCTTTGGAGAATCGGAGCGACTGCCCAGGATGGTTAATGACACCTTGTATTACATCCGATACAGCAAAGAAAAGGAAACGCTCATTTCCATGGAATCAGGAAAAGAGCCAAGGGATATTGCTTCATTTGCCAAAATTATGGATTATTCAGTATCAGGAAACAACATTTTAATTGTGGCGGCGGAAAAAACGGACAATGATCTCCCGTTTTACGGCGACAGACTTAAGTACCGTTTCAATGGCCGCGGTTTGCTGCGCAGCTATTACGGCCTGTTCGCTGTAAGGGATAATCCTGTCAGAATATACGGAGGGAAATTTGATGTGCTTGGCGTCAGGGAAAATGGAGGGCGAATTATCATAGAGACTTCGGAATTTGGCGATGATTATTCCATGAGTGACCTGCTGGAGATTGACGCAGGAGGGAAACCCCTGAAAAGGATAACGGAAAATTCGGCAGATATTCACGATTTTGATGTTTCTGCAACCGGGAGAATAGCATTTTCCGGTCATTATGGCCTTAAGCCTTGGGAGATAAGCAGCATTATATTTCCTGAGGAAGGGGAAAAAATTATCCTGGGTAAGGATTCCAACAATACTGTCATTTCCGATTCTTTTGCAGGTGCAAGGTATTCAGTTAAGTTCCATGGAGATGACCTGTATGCCATAGGCCAGGAGAAGTCCTCTTCCTTTATTTATCGCGTGGGGAAGGAAATTACCAAGTTGACCGGAGACCGGAGAAACATCACCTGTTATGACGTTTCCGGCATGCTGGCTTACGCATATTCGACGCAGGATCATCCATCAATAATTCATTTCCAGAAAGAATATGACCTTAACCCCGCTGTTTCCGGGAAAGTTGCTGACGCAATTGATATGGATGGTGGCGAAGGTTTTGTTATGTTTCGCTCCAAAGATTCACCTACGCTTGTGTTCATACACGGCGGCCCCCATGATTCTTACGGGCACTCGTACTTCATAGAATTTCAATACATGTTTCAAAATGGATACAACATTATATTCACCAATCCGCCTGGCAGCACGGGCTATGGTCAGGAGTATGCCAAGGCATGCGTTGGTGACTGGGGAGGTCCAGCATTTAATTACATAAAGAAATTCATTGATATGGCCAAAAAGAAGTACGGAATAAATGGAAATATGGGCATTACCGGAGGATCCTATGGCGGATTCATGACAAACTGGATAGTGACACAGAGCAATATGTTCAAAGCTGCCATTTCTGAAAGGTCAATTTCCAATCTTCTGAGCATGGTAGGCACCAGTGACATAGGCTTCTGGTTCAATACACTGGAGCTTGACATACAGCGCCCGTATACCCAGGAAGGCATGAAGAGGCTGATGGAACTCTCTCCCATAAGCTATGCTGAGAATGTGAAGACGCCCACAATGCTCATAACTGGCGAGGAAGATTATCGCTGCCCCATTGAGCAGGCTGAGCAGTTTTTTATAGCTCTGAAACTTAGCAATGTTGAAACTGAACTGGTGAGATATCAGGGGGATAACCACGAACACGCAAGGGCTGGTGCACCAAAGAACATGCTGGATAGGCTGGAGATTAAACTGAAATGGTTTGACCGGTTTTTAAAAGGCTGATGCATACCACAATTTCAGGCACCAGGCATCTAATAATTTCTTCTCGGAAAACGAAATGTGAATTTCTCACATAATTCATCTGCCTGGATAGAAATTGATATTCTCCGGATTTGGAAAAGTGCAGGGCAGCATTAACCCCTTAAATGCTGGTTTAGTTCTTGATCATGGCAGTTTCAGCTCACGTGAAATTCATAGGTCTTCCCGCCGGTAATGCCGGTATGAACAAGGAACACAGAGCCGCCCATATCTCCATTTGCCCCTGCAGATGCAGATGTTACAAATAGCTCACTTAAATCATCACCTGCAAATGTGCACGAAGTTATATTTGTCGCCGGAAATAATATCGTGTCAACAATTCTTCCACTGTCAGGATCAAAGACTGAGATCCGGCCTCCACCCCAATGCGCAACCCATAATCGCCCCTCAGCATCTATGGCCATGCCATCTGGGCTTCCTGGCAAATTCCTGAATTCTGCCGCTACCCCGGCCCTTTCCAGATCCATTGAAGATGAATACGAATATGCATCAACTCTGCGCCTGGGGGTATCTATATGATAGAAGAGCCCCTTTTTTGTGTCCCAGGCAAGACCATTGGATATGGTAAGATTCAAAAGCATTATTTTTGCTGACTTTCCCTTAAGGCCATACAGCGCTCCAAGTGGCTTTGTCTCATTCATATCCATTGTGCCGGCAACATAATTTCCAAAGGGATCGGCCTTTCCGTCATTGAATCTGCATCCATCTGAACTTTCTCCTACCCTCGAAATAAGAGTATGCCTGCCTTCACTGTCTATAAGATAATAACCGTGGTCAACAGTTGCCGCCAGGTAATTGCTATTGGTTGGAACTATGGAAGAAATCATTCCAATTGAATTGAATGTGTGTATCTCTCCAGAATCTATGTCCATGGAATGATATTTCTGTCCTTTAATATCGACCCAGTGGATTTTTCGGTGTCTGCTGTCCCAGGTAGGGCCCTCCCCCAGGATGTCCATTCTTGAAGCAATTATTTTTGGTTCCATTTTTTTTAATGTGTGTAGCATATTTTAACGTTTACCATAAGGTGAACATGATAACCAATAAATCTTGCCCGCAGCAATTAGATACGCATTTAATGGGCTATGAATGAATTATCAGATGATAAGAATAAGAGGATTAACATCGTTAATGACCTCCCGTTTTCTGAAATATGGCAAGCCATAGGATAAAGTATGATGCATAAGGAATTTGTAATCTTCCGGGAATGACGGTGCAGCTATTCATGTCCAAAAAAGTCGAGCAAAATGCACTCTTAATTGTTTCAAATTGTTAGGTTTTTGCTGTAGATGAAATTTAGGCAAATCCTAAATGAAACAGTACCATTTTACCAAAATAAAATGTGCGGTGCCCCGCGCGCTTTTTTCATTCTTTGCCTGCTGTATTATCCTCTGTGAATAGTTATAACCGCAATTATGTAAATGGTCCGCTCCTGCTTTAAACAAATGCTAAATTCAAAAAAGTGTTTATTGTAGCCCTCTTAGTTATTCTGCTTACTTCCATTTCAACTCACGTATATGTTTCAGGAAAACATTTTGATAAAAATGCATTCGTGAGTTTTATACAAAGCCCCCTTACGTCTTATATGAATCTCTTCAACATTTCTACAGGTACAACATATGCGCCGAATTTCAGCCTGTATCATTATTCTGGAGGCCCAACTTCGTTTGCCCTTGGATTCGGCGTCAACTCTTCTGGTGTTAGCATTACTGAGGGTGATCGCCTAATGAATATTACGGCTTTTAACAATAATGGAATACTTTATGGCATTACTCGACATATTTTTCAACGAGTGTGTTAATATCGCCTTATAAAAGTAATCCGGATTATGACCATTTCAATTGCTATGGAAATCCACAGGCACTACAGGAATTGGAGCCGATGCTATTTTATGGAGCCAATTAAACGGAGATATCAATGCCATCGCCATGGGGCCGATAAATATTCTTTCAAGAAATTATAATGTAAGCCTTCTTATAAGTTCCCGCACACATCAGTTTTCGCAGACGTTGCTCAGTATGGTTAGTGGAAGAGGCCGAGTAACTCCGATTAATTCAGAAATATATGCTTAGACTGCATTGGACGGTGCTCTCACCATTTCCAATCACAGTGCTATAAGAGGATGCCAATACCGGCACAGACTGGAAATGGCAATGCCGGGGAAGAATCAGATTTTTATTATCAAATGCGTTCCAGCATCGCTGCATAAAAATTTAATTTAGATGCGGAGGGAGGGATTCGAACCCTCGGACCCCTACGGGAATGGACCCAGATC
>JAJZAW010000142.1 GCA_021799185.1 Thermoplasmata archaeon | reverse complement strand
CATCTTGACAGAGGGCAGAATTTTCGCAGTGTCAACATAATCGTATTTGTATTCCCCCCTGGTGAACTTTGGCACCTCAGCCGCAGTGGATGCTATTACCTCAACATCCTTGAATTTCTTCATGAGCGGGAAGGAGAAGCCGCCAAAATTGCTCCCGCCGCCAACGCAGCCTATAAGGACATCCGGCTCGATCCCCATTATTTCAAGCTGCTTCTCAGTTTCAAGCCCTATTATGCTCTGGTGCGTCAGTACTGAGTTAAAAACGCTGCCAACAAGATATCTGAGATTGTGGTCAAGAGCATATTCCACTGCCTCGCCTATTCCGATGCCAAGGGATCCAGGATGGTCAGGATTCTGCTTCAGCATGCTCCTTCCGAATTCTGTTTCGTCCGAAGGGCTTGGGGAGACCTCTCCTCCATAGAGCTGCATTATCTTCTTTCTCAGAGGCTTTTGCTGGTAGCTTATTCTTACCATGAAGACCTTCGCACTGATTCCTGCAAATGAGGCAGCAACGCTTGTGGCCGTGCCCCACTGTCCCGCGCCGGTTTCGGTTACTACCTTCTCGACGCCTTCATTGGCTGCATATATTGCCTGCGGTACTGCGGTATTGATCTTGTGAGAACCAGTAATTGTAGCCCCTTCATATTTGTAAAGTATTTTCCCTGGATAATCCAGATATTTTTCCAGTCCTCTTGCCCTTACAAGCGGGGTTGGTCTGCCTGTCTGCTCATATATCTCCATAACTTCATCAGGTATTTTCAGGAACCTCTGGAACGTGAATTCCTGTTTGAGAACCTCCTTTGGAAGGATATTGTTAAGAAGTTCTATTGAAGACTTGTTTTTCTCATTATCAAGGGGCGGCGGAAGCTGCTCTGGAAGATCAGGAACAACATTGTACCACTTCTCAGGAATCAGATCGTTTTTCTGTGTTGAAAGCATATAATCTATCATCATTGTGTAATATTTAAACATTAATGCTTTGTATGACACTATATAGATATTTAGTTAATTTCATGCAACGGAAAATTATACGACCGGCAAGTGTTTTTTCAGCCAGAAATTTCTCAATGAACATGGTCCCCTTATGTCATCCTTTATATTTAAAAAGAAAATTAAGTATGGATGCCCAGAACTATTCTTGGTTATGATGTGGGTGGGACAAAAATTTCAGCAGTAATCGGCGATGAAAATGGCAGAATCATAAAATCACTGAGAAAACCAACTGTCAAACACCTTGGAGGAGGCAGGCTCAAGGAAGACCTCATAAATATGGGATGGAAGCTTCTTGATGAAATAGGTGTAAAACAGCCTGACAATATTGGCGTTGTTTTTGCCGGCCTAGTTGACAGGGAAAAGGGCATGGTCTTATCGTCCCCCAATATTCTTGGCCTCAGAAATTTTCCAATAAGCAGTGCGCTGGAGAGCGAATTTGGTGTGCCTGTAGATCTGGAAAACGACGCTACCGGGGCTACAATAGCTGAGAGAATGTTCGGCAGTGGCAGGGGCGTTGACAATTTTGTTTACATGACACTGAGCACCGGCATAGGCGGCGGGGCATTCCTCAATGGCCAGCTGTATCGTGGTGCCCATGGAATGTCTCTTGAAGTCGGTCATATGGTGGTTATGTCCAACGGTCCGGTCTGTGGGTGTGGTAGAAGGGGATGCCTTGAAGCCATTGCAGGTGGAAGAGGCATAGCAAGGCGCGTTTCGGAAAATATCACAGCAGTGAAGGAATCCGAATTATTTTCGAAGGTCAAACCTTCAGATATAGATGCAAAGAAAGTCTTCGAGTTCAAGAGGAAAGGGGACATGTTTTCCCAACTAATTATAGAAGAGACAATTTATTATCTGGCAGTGGGGATAGTAAACATAATAAACATACTTGATCCGGAGATTTTCATCATAGGGGGAGGAATAGCCAATGCAGGCAATGATCTCTTTGGGCCCCTGAGAACGGCAGTAAGAGAAGAATTCAAGAGCATGTATAGACCGGTTAAAATTGTGAAGGGACTTAAAAATGGACCGGACCTTGCACCTGTTTCAGTGCCCCTATTTAATCAACTTGTTACCCAGGGGAGCGCGTGAGCGAAATAATTAACATTACGTAAATTTATCAAAAGGAATTATTCAACTTTATATTTAAAATTGGGTCTTCATGTATTAGTATATGCTGATATATAGATAATCGGGATAATTGATCTATGGGCAGTGATGGGACTTGGCACGGTGTAGAAAGGCGTCTAGTTGAATGGTACCCTGTTGTTGATCCTGATAAGTGTAATGGATGCGGGATGTGTCTGCTTACATGTGGCAACGATGTATACCGGTGGGAACTCCAGTCCTCACGTCCGGTTGTAGCGAATCCTGGCAAATGTGTAATTGGATGCACAACGTGCGGGAAACTCTGTGATAAGGAGGCAATAACATTCCCTGATGACCCCAAAAAATTTGTCAGAAATATTGTTGTAAAGTACAAGATTTTCCCCCGAGTGAAGGAAGACCTAGCTACAAGGCTTGAGAAATTCCCTGACCATTCAGTTCACCTTAGGGAGGATGTTATACATGGCAGGCAATAATGCATCCAGCCCCTTTGCAGTCTGGCATGGGATGGAAAGGAACCTCATCGATTGGCATCCTACGGTAGATGAGAGCAAATGCACAGGGTGCGGTCTTTGTGTGGTAACCTGCGGTGAAAAGAGGAATGTGTTCGGTTACGATCTTGAAAAGGGTAAGTCGGTAGTTATGTACCCTGACAACTGCATGGTTGGATGCAACAACTGCGGAGTGGCATGCCTCTGGAATGCAATCTCCTTCCCTGATATGAAATTCCTCAAGGAAGTTGTGGCGAAAATCCCGGTTGAACAGATTCAGAGGGAATTTCAGAGAAAAATATCAGAGAACTCATCATTAATTGCTATATCGAGAAATGCTTCTGTTCCGGAATAGCCATATCCAGTGTAATAAAAAAACTAACGGGGCAGAACAAATGTATCTGAAAAGAAATGAGTATATTTCCAGAATGTGTCTACTTTTGAAGAATCTTTAGAATCAAGTGAACTTCATTTTACGGGAACGGTTCATCGGGCATGAGAAGCAGACCATTTGTTGCTCTCTCGCGAAGCAATTCCAGATTCCATCCAATAATGAAGATTTCAACAACTACACAAAAATGCCATCACAGACAGCACAGTGGACAATCAGGAAAGTAACGCAGGCATGGGCTTCATTCTTTAAATCATTGAAAGCTTGGAAGAAATCCCCTGAACATTTTAAAGGCAAGCCCAAAATGCCAGGATATAAGAACAAAAACGGGGAATTTATGCTGGTCTTCACGAACCAGCAGTGTCATATCCGTGATGGGATATTGAAATTTCCGGAGATTATGGGATTAGAGGTGAAAACAAGACTGAAAGAAGTGGATTTAAGAGAGGTGAGAATAGTACCTGTGGGGGTAGGTTATAACATAGAGATAGTGTATCGCATTGATGTGCCAGAAGCGGACAGGGAGGCAAAACAGATAATGGGTATTGATGTGGGTGTAGAGAATATCGTAGCCATTGCAGATAACATCTCCGATCAGGGGATTGTTATC
>JAJZAW010000141.1 GCA_021799185.1 Thermoplasmata archaeon | reverse complement strand
AGTCTTTCCCGGCTTAAGCTTCCAGTGCTCCCACTGGATGTTACCTATTTTTTCAACATCAACATGTCGCTATCCAATCTGTTCCAATGGGTCACATTACGTCAAACAAATTTGATCCCATGCCGGAATCAGTAGCCAGGCGCCGTTGGTTGCAAAAATTTATAGGCAATAAACCTACACGCCTTAAATATGGTTCGAATAATGGCCGGCATTTGAGCCGGAAACTATAAAAATGCAAAAACCACAGCGCATGAAGCCATTGTGCGCCGTGAGATGAAAGACAAAATGGAGAAAAATCCATCTATGCAAATGGTTTAAAACTCATTCTTCAGGGCAGAATACATATCTTGCGGGTATTTTGGAATATCCTGTTTCTTTTTCGGCAAGAATTATTTAACGCCCGGCATCCGGCTGTTAAATTTCCACTAATACGATGTTGAAAACCTTCAATATCTGGTGCCATCCATTGTTTAATTATTTATTGGTGATACGGTACAAATAATGAACAGATACCTTACAACAGGCCTCGTTACAATGATGTTTGCCTCTGTGTTCCAGTATTCCTGGAACGCATTTGAACTCACACTTCCCATTGTAGCAGGCATGGATCAATATACTCTGAGCCTCGTGTTCACGTTATTCATAATTATCTCCTCAGTCTCGCAGATTTTCTCAGGAATCATAGCGGATTATATTGATCCAAGGATTGTTTACCTTATTTCCTTAGCTTTGTCCGGAGCGGGTCTCATTCTTTCAAGCCAGTCTGTGAATGTTTCAGAATTTGCCCTGTTCTGGCTGGCTGGTTCAGTGGGTGAAGGGTCACTTTATGGCATTTCCGTGAATATGGCCCTGAAGTGGAATGAGGTAAACAGGGGTTTCGCTTCAGGTTTTGTTGGCATGGGGTTCGGGCTGGGTGCCGTATTTGCAAATCCGTTCATATTTATTTTCAGGAATTTCAGGCTGCCCATGTTAATTCTTGGAATAATGATGCTTGCTGTGCTCCTTTTCCTCTCAAGATATGTGAATTATCCCGTATCAAGGACCGGGAAATCTCCGTCCAGTGTGATAAGGGAAGGACGCTGGTGGCTGATCTTTTCTTCATATTCGTTCGCCGGTTCGCCGCTTCAGCTTTTTTCTTTTTTCCTGCTGTTTCTTTCCCTGAAGTTCGGTATATCATACCTTGTGCTTGTGACCATAATTTTTCCGCTCATAAGTGGGATAGGAAGGCCATTTATGGGAAAAATATCGGATGGTATTGGGCGGACAAGGGCCATCATTTTCATTCTTATATTCATCCTTGCAGGGTCTGTGCTGGCATATCTGGGAACTGAGATTTCCATACTGCTGGCCTCCATACTGATTGCTCTTTTCGGTGGATCGCTGTTTACATTATATTCATCACATGTGAGTGATCTGTACGGTTCAAGATATTCTACTGCAAATAATGGTATCCTTTACTCCGGAAAAGCAGTTGCAGGAATTGCCGGGGTTTTCGTTTTTACGCTGATCGATTCATCTTACGGGATCCACGGTGCAATGTATTTCATAATACTCCTGGGAGTGATGTCAATCGTAACATTTCTGATTAGCGCGGCATATTCAAGGCCAGCTGCCTCCAGAAGAATATCGATAAGGGAATGAATAAACAGCAGTATGCAAAAGGCCACCGTGATAAAGGATCAGGTTATGGCTGCTTTTTTATCAGTCACTCCGAACGCGAGCATCATGGATTTCAAAGCAAAATACGTCAGGGGTGCCACTGCGATTGCAATAATGGCAGCCCCTTCAAGCACAAAAGGGAAATATAAAAATCTGGAAAGTACGGAAAACAGCAATGCCATTACAGGGGATGCCCCTGCTGAAAATAGAACTGAAATTGAATTGTACCTTCCTGTAAGATCGTTTGGTATTACCCTTAGCGTGAACGCGGAAAGCTGAACGTTTATGCTTATAATATCAGCACCAAGTGCAAGCGTGAGAAAAGGTTCTGCTATGACATAGGGAACTATGGCAACCCCGAGAAGCAATATTCCAACAAGCATCACCTCTACAGTAACAAGCATCAAAGACAGTTTTGAAGAAATCTTGCCCATTGAGATCAGCATCCCGCCAAGAACAGAACCAACAGGAAAGCCGAGGAGGAATAATGTGTAATAAGTGGCAGGGGCATGAAGGACCAACCTTATTAGCCCGGAACCGTAGACGTCAAGTGATATAAAAAGGCCATTGAGAATAAGGCTTAGAATCAGAAGAAAGGCCATTTTTCTAATGAAAACAAACACCTCACCGTAGTTCTTTCTGTGAATATCAGCTGTATCCATTGCAATGGGAAAACTTAATGCCGCGGATAAGAACGCCAGTATCACAAGAAATATCCTCAGGTAAAAAATACCGAGATATATCATTGTGCCACCTCCAACTATCCCCAGTATTTCTGAAATTGCAGTTCCGGTTTGATTCATGGATACAGCCTTACCGTATTGTTCCTCAGGCACGATACTTTTTATCATTCCCTGCAGAGAATCAGAAGCTACCCAGGCCAGAAGGGATGATATAAGATCTGTTGCCATTACTATTATGATGGTGTTTCCCAGGAAAAGGAGTGAGTAAGCAAGCACAAGAAGGACATCGGCAGCAAAGAAAACCCGGCTTCTGTTTTTTCTATCCAGCAGATGTCCCTCAGGAACAACTATGATAAGATAACCTAGCAGAGAAAAAGCAGGGATGAGGCCGGCAAGAAATACGGAGTGGAATCTGGCCACAAGTTCCCATATGAAGTAAACGTAAAACAAAAATGTGCTTGCTTTTGCCAGATTTCTTGCAAGAAGGAATCTGTAGAATATACGTCTGTTTTTTTCTATATGTAAATTATCAAGTGTCATATAAGTAATCTTATACGTAATGTTTATGCTTATAGATAAACTTATCTTTTAATGGAAGAGAACCAGCAGATTGAAAGACTAATGTCCGCATTATCCAATAGGACAAAGTTATCCATAATCACCCTTCTTATTCGCAGAAAGCGGATGACAGTGACCCAGATGTCAAAGCTCACCGGTACAACCAGATCAAATCTCTACCAGAGTATTGGGGATCTTGTAAGAAGCGGGATCATCAATGAGCCGGAGTCGGTGATCAGGAAGAATTATGTGGAGAAATACTACACACTGAATGAGCCATTATTCAGAGAACTGGACTCCGAAAGATGGGCTGCGAGATTGCAGTCACTCTCAGATGATCAGTCAAGGGAAATTGTCGTATCATTTCTTCTGTCACAATCCATGAATCTTCAGATCATGGCCCAGGAGATACAGATGTCCGGCGAAAATGTATCACATAGAATCAAAGAGTCCCTCGGGAGCGACAGGATTTTAATGAGTTATGGCAGGATATCAGATGCAACGTATGATCGCCTTCTGGAGCACCAGAAAGCCCTTATGGAAATATTTAAGGAAAATCCTGAAGATGATGGGGATAATACATACGTAATCATTGGGATCCCAGGGCTTATGACATCACAGGAACCTCAAAAATCCAACCGCAACAAAGCAAAAAGTACAGAATGACAAAATTTATTAGAAGAAAGGCTTCGTCTGATCATGTCATACACATCTGAAATAAGCAGGCGAAACCCCGGACTGTTCATTTTTATGGTGGAT
>JAJZAW010000140.1 GCA_021799185.1 Thermoplasmata archaeon | reverse complement strand
AGGCAGCGATCTCGGAGCAAACAGGACCGTGGCAGTGCAGGATGGAGAGAAGTGGAGGCTGACCGGATCGGACAAATATTTTGCAAGCAATGCCGGCCTTGCAGATGCCTCCATTGTCACTGCAAGAACTGAAGGATCGCCACAGGGAGCCAAGGGCGTATCCACATTTTTTGTCCCGGCACTTGATTCAAACGGGAATGCCAATTACAGGATCAGAAGGCTCAAGGACAAGCTTGGAACCATAGCTGTACCCACCGGTGAAGTGGAACTTGACCATTCCGAAGCATATCTCCTGGGAGACCAGAAAACAGGAATATATATCGCCATGGAGATTCTTACAGTATCCCGTATAGATGATGCCATCGCAGCTGTTGGAATCGCCAGAAAAGCCCTCTGGGAAGCTTACCGGTATGCGCAGAAGCGAGAAGCCTTTGGAAAGGCACTGATCAATCATCAGCTGATTCAGAGAGACCTTGTGGAAATGGAAGCGGAAGTCGAGGCATCCATGGCAATCTCCATGCTCTCGGCCAGGCTTTTTTCCGGCGTTTGGGATGTTAAGCCCCCGTATTCAAGGGACTACCATTTTGCAAGGACCATTTCCCACCTGGCAAAAAATCTTGCCTCGTGGTCCAGTGATTATGTCACAAGATATGCCATGGAACTGCTTGGAGGCAAGGGATTCCTGCATGAATTCCCAGTTGAGAAGTTCCACAGGGATTCCATAGTCACATCCATATGGGAAGGCACAAGCAACATTCAGGCGCTTGACCTCATTGAGGTGCTCCAGAAGAAGGGAATGATGAAGGACCTGCAGGATTACCTGTCCAGAATGCTGGTAGACATCAGCGATAATGGCATACGATCCACAATGGAGGAAATCGTCAGGGAATCATTCAAGGAAGCTTCAGCTCTTCTGGCAACCGCCCATGCTGAATTCTATGCCAAGGATATACTGGACATTCTGGCAACAACAACTGCCTCTGTGCTGCTGTATACAGTGGCATTCAAAACAGGCGATACTGGAATGAGGATGATTGCAACAGTTTACAGATGGAAGCACTTTGACCCGGGCAGGAGGGAGCCTGAAATCTATAAATTTGCACTGAAACACATGGACTGGATGGGCATGAGCCCTTCGTGAAAAATGTTCCCTGAGGGCAGGGCATAAGCGTCCGTTCACCATTTTTTTCCAGCACTGGCGGACTCACTGTGTGCCAGTTAAGTTCGTGCACAATAAATTTTTAGTCAACATATGGTTTTCTTCTCATGGAACTCAAGCTCTATAACATCAGAATACCTTTTCTCTATCCGTTTACCACAAGCTTTGGAACTGAATCAGAGAGGGATGCCATAATACTTGTGCTTAACGACGGGGATATTACTGCCTATTCAGAGTGTGTAACTTCTACCAGGCCAGATTACAGCTATGAAGACAACCAGACCACAATTCACCTCATAAGGGATGTGTTTGCTCCCATGATAAAGGACCTTCCAACTCCCCAGGAATTCAATTCCAGGGCCAGAAAAATCAAGGGAGACAACATGGCGCGAGGCTCCGTTGAAATGCTGCTCTGGGACTATGCCTCAAAGGCTGCAGGCAAACCTTTGGACAGGTTCATGGGAGGCTCCAGGGAGTACATAAATGTTGGTCTGTCGGTGGGAATGGATACCATAGACAGAATGTCTAGCAGGATAGAGGATGCCCTCAAGAAAGGGTATAAAAGGATAAAGGTGAAGATTGAAAGGGGCCGGGAGAGGGAGATACTTGGAGCCGTAAGAGACCGCTTTCCTGACATAGTCCTTACGGCCGATGCCAACAGTTCATACACTCTAAATGACATGGACCTGCTTCTGTCCATAGACAGATATGATTTGCAATACCTTGAACAGCCGCTCAACTTTGATGATCTCATATATCATTCACGGTTGGCAAAGGAAATGTCTACGCCCATATGCCTGGATGAATCAATCACATCACCGGAGAAGGCTGAAAAGGCCATGGAAATCGGCGCATGCAGCGTTATAAACATAAAGCCAGGACGAATAGGTGGCCTCACGGATTCACTTGAAGTTGCAAGGATAGCCAGGGAAAATGGAGGCCATGTATGGGTAGGGGGCATGCTTGAGACCGGCATAGGAAGAAGCTTCAATGTTGCAATGGCATGCAACAGCAATGTGGACTATCCGGGGGATACCGCGCCAAATTCCAGGTACTTCGAAAGGGACATTGTCACAAATCCGTTCCTTATGGACAAAGGAAAAATAAGGCCAAACACCAAGCCCGGAATCGGTGTGGACATTGATTTTGAGGAGTTCACAAAAAGGACGGAATCTGCTATGCGGATATTCTAGAGCCGAAATCTCTGCAGACGTCATGCACTAAATAAGCTGCATGAAATCCTCTTTTTCTTTCTTATGTTTCCGGGGATATTCGTTCCTGTCAATCCGCCTGTACAGTCTTATTAGGAGGTAAATAACGGGCGCAGCAGCAATCCAGAGCATCAGAGGATACACAATATTGTACGGGCTCGAATAAATTCTTGACATGTATATTTCCGTTGATTCAAATGTACCAGCAATCACCAGTTCCAGCACAACGAACATGTACATGTAAACTACCTTCATGATATTTGAGTGAAGAACCTGCCCTCTCTTGAAGAGAAGATAGATAAGATAGATGCTTGTGCTGGTGGCAACAGCATAAGATGGCAGTTCGAGCCAGGTGTGCGGGAGTATTGCGAGGCTGAAAAAAACCAGCAGCCCTGAGGTATGCAGGCTCGTCCCCTCGATTGATATTATTATTGAAGTCTCGACACTTGACAGCAGAAAGAAGAACTGCCCGATTACGGGAATAAATTCTATGGTTGCAACAAGAAGATTGTGCGGAAAGATCTCCAGAATCATGTCCGGGAGGCTGAGGGTAACAATTGATTGCTGCTGGTTCCTGAAGAGGCTTAACAGCTCATCGTCATGAATCGAGAGAGACGATATGGCAACAAATATGCCTATCTCCAGCAGAAAGATAACAAGGAACAGACGCCTGAGTTGAAGAGTTCCGTTCCTCACGAAAAAACCTCTTCCCTCCATTATACGTTATTTCAATCATGGTTGTTATATTTTCCTTACTTCGTCTTTTCCATCCGCGATTAGAATCCCTATGAAGTTCAGAATTCCGATGACATTGCTGCCTTTTTGCATTCCTTATGGCGGCAGATTACATTGTTTCCGGCTGGCAAGCATACAGGTTCCAGGCTGCTGTCTCCAGGAACTGATGCAAGTTGCAGTCTGAAAGCTGTTGAGCGAAAATGTAATAATGCGGCATTATGCATCAGTTCAACTAATTATTCAGGATGAGGTTGAAGGCAGCATCAAAAGTAAATGCTGTTCTGCCGCATTTACGGAACTGTCTTCTGCTGCAATAAAACCTCAACGGCTAGGCACGCAGTTGCGCATTGCGTTGCATGATTGGAACATAAACCCAGGATGCTGCCAGCAATCCAATTCATGCCACTTTGTGTGATGATGGATATGGCCGCCCACGTATAGGATGTCCAAATCTTGTGGATGTATGTTATAAAACGATGTGATAGAATATCTTCTGAATGCAGGTATCATAGGATATTTGACCTGAATCCCCATCACAATTCGAACTACATTGTTTGACAAATATTTAAATAGTAAC
>JAJZAW010000139.1 GCA_021799185.1 Thermoplasmata archaeon | reverse complement strand
ATGATCTGTATTGGCCCGCGTCATATCGGGACACCGTTCATGAAGATATCGATTTCTCATATTTTGATGTGAGTGAACTGCAGCCTTGTCCAGTGCCATTTGATCAACTCGAACCTAAATCAATAATAATAACGGATTTCCACCCTCAGACCAAGTTCATGCAGGATTGGAATATGGAAGAAAAGGATTTCAGCTATACCAGTTTTCTGCGAAACGCCACGCTTGAGATCATAGGTGGAAGCAGAAATATGAGCTGGTTAACGAGATACTTCAGCGAAATAGCCGCGATAACAGACAAATATGTTTCAGGAATCCTTTTTGGGCGAAGGATTGATTTTAACGCCCAGGAAAACGCTGTTAAGTTGAGGAATTTCCAGCTTCTTGAATTCATCGTAACCAATCTTAGGAGGGGGATTACACGATTCATATCTAATAAGAGAGCAGTAAGTTCTACGGTAGTTGAGTGGGTTTCACTGTCAACGTACCGCGAGTTGAAAGTTTCTATTGAGAGAGCCCTTGAGACGAGAAGATGCATTTACCCTTACCTTGACTTTGGACCGAAAGGTGGGTTTGAAAAGCGTTTTGCAGAATCTGTTCTGGAAAGAGATTCAGGTGTTTCAGCCTATGTCAAACTTGACCAGTATGTTCACAGGTTCTCCATAGCTTATCTGGACAGTAAAGGTTTCATTGGCAGATATTACCCTGATTTCCTGGTTAAAACATCTGATTCCATGTTCATTTTTGAGACCAAATCAGAGAAAGATGCATATAATGACATTGACGTTAAGTCAAAGATGATTGCAGCCCAGCAATTCTGCAGAACTGTATCAAGTGCAAATAATCATCCAAAGAATCAGCCCAAAACATGGAGGTACATTCTCTTACCCGAAAACATTGCCAAAGAGTTGGAGGGACACGGTTTCAAGTCCATTGTGGAACGTGCAGAATCTTTCATGTCAAATCTGTTGTGGACGGTGCGATAGGAAGCTTGTAAGCACTGAAAAACGTCACTAACAGTCCTGGAAACGAATATGGTTACAGAACATTTCAAGCAAAGTATCTTCTGCTAAAGGATATTTCATCTATGATCTAATCCTTGAGATCCAATATAAGTGGTTTCATGAATTCGACGAAATCAAGACCTATAATTATGAGGGGCCCCTTTGGGATAAATGTTTGGGGAATAGAAGAAAGAGGACTTCACCAACCAGCATATACCATGGTAAGCGACCCTTTGGAAGGCCATTATGCCGTTCTCAATGGAAAGAGATACACACTGCATTGGGAATTCGATAATGGAAAACCCATGCCCATAGCGGGAGTACCCCATGTTCCACTGGTGGTAATTCATACCAATAAGGCGAAGTTGTTGTCTAACGGGATCAAGAGTTGCAGAAAAGAGCTTAAAATTGAGTGGTTGTATGTGGCTGCATCCCCAAGAGAAGTGTATTGCTATGGCCCAACCATAGACGAGGTAAAGAAGGTACTCGAATTGCTAGATTTCGTATATAGTTCCAGTATAGACATTTAAAAGTTAACCGCTTACCAACCTGATATTGTTATTTCAATTTGCAGATTATAGGAAAAGCGACGGATTATTGTATCCTGAAAATTTTACGCCTAAATTTCAGTACTATGTAAATGATCTGGAAAATGTTCTTCCTTTCATCTCAATTAGATAAATCGCAAAATCCATTTTCAGCAGATTAACGTTCCTCGAACAATCAAAGAATCAATCCAATAATTTCTCCGCGCTCATGAGGTGTTTAGCCACCTCTACTCCCTTATCGGTAAGACAGACCCTGATTGTTCTTCTGCCTTCCTTCCTTTCCTCCATGGTGACAAGTTTGGCCTCCTCCAGGATCCTTAGAATTTTGTCAATGGTGCTCCCGTTTGTAATGACTGCTGTGAGATCATACTTTCTCATGCACTTCTTCTCCAGAAGTGCTATAAGCACCGGGACAGCGTATCTCTGAGACAGTGGGGATTCCTTCAACGGTATTGCATCTGGTTTACTGTATATGAATGATGGTATACCATATACCATCTGGTATGTTGAATACTTTAATATCCCATCTACTATCCTGTATATTGTATGCAAGTATCAAAAAGAAGTGCAAAGACGACACTGAAGGTATCACGTGATCCAACATGGTTCAGGCTGTATGAGATCAGGGGAAAGCTACAGAAGCAGACAGGACACAGCCTGACGTTTGACCAGGTCATTGAAACACTCATAGACAGTTATCTGGCCTCTGCCAGCAACATGGGGCAGGCCTGAATGACCCTGCACACCATTCTACTGTATGTGCTCATATTCTTCGGAATAGTTGCAGCACCATTTTCCATACTTCAGCCAATCCTGCTCATAAGGAACAGGAACCTCAGAAAGTACAGGCACAGGCCTCCGGTTCCCGGCAGAAGAATATTGATCCTCATAACAACAGTGGGACGTGCGTCGACTGTTGTGAACCACATCATTGATGTTGTAAGAAGTTACGAACTAAATGTGGACATACGGGTGCTAATAGAGGAATACGATCATTCTGAATATCATGCGGATACCATTGTTGTTCCTGAATCATATCAGACCGAGAAAAATTCCCAGAACAAGCACAGGGCTCTGCACTACTTCTCGCAATGGCTTTCCATGAATGGTTATGGTACTGAGACCTATGTCATCCACCTGGACGATGACACCTATGTCACCAGGGAATACATACAGCATGTGTTCTCCATGAGAGAACATGCCGGCCTTGGCACTGTGAGGCTTCGGGAATACGGACACAGCCTCTTCTCCACCCTTGCTGATTTTGGCAGGATCACAGATTACGATTCCTATGTTTCATTCTTCTCCAGCCGGCACAGGCCCATCGGCGTGAACGGTGAAGGCCTGACAATAAGGGCGGATATTGAATCGGAACTGGGATGGGATTTCGGCCCTGTTGCTGCGGAGGACCTGGTAATGGGTCAGAGGATATTCGCTGCCGGATACACATTCGGCTTCATCCCTGGATATGTAATGATTGCACCGGCCACAACGGCAATGGATTTCTACAGGCAGAGGAGGAGATGGGTTGACCACTTCTTCAGGTCTGCCAGGGATGTCTGGAAATTGAGGAAGGCAGCCGTACTGTGGTTCGGATATCTCTATGTGTTTGGATGGGGAGCACTCACCGGCCTCATAATATGGGCTCTGGTCATATTTGTTGGGTACAATCCTCCTGTGCCGGTACTGATTATACTGACCTATGAGCTCATAATGGCATTCATCTCAAAACAGTATGGTGCGTGGACAGTGAAGGAGAAGAGGTACAGGCTGATTATGCTCATATTGCAGATACCCGTGACAATGTTCGAATCCGGCACTTTCTTCTACTGGGCACTTGCAAGGCCGAAGGGAAACAAGGATTACACCATTGCCAAGGTATGAAGTATGAAATCATGAAACAATGGCTCCTAATTGGTGGGGTATACCGGTATACTGAAGTTTCCATAAATGCTCTTTTTCTCATTTTGCAGCGAGATAGGACGGCTTTTACATCGCAAAAATCTCAAGCAATACAATGAACGTGAAAGGAACACTTGTCAACATTGATGACGCCGTGATCAATGCGGCTAGAAGCGAGGGCTACAGGAAGGGATGGAATGACAGGAAACTCCACGATTCAGGCATAATAGAGGATGCCATGA
>JAJZAW010000138.1 GCA_021799185.1 Thermoplasmata archaeon | reverse complement strand
CCCTTGGAAAGATGAAATATATCCCGGTTGAGGAAGAGAAGCTGGACGATGTTGTGAAAAACATTGACACAGTCAAGGGAAAAGCAGTGGAAGAACTCGATTTCTTCATGTTCAAGGAGTAACCAAATTATTTTTTCTTATTTGCCTGCAACCTCCCGGGCACTTAAGATTCACTATCTGAATTTTTAGAGGAATACTCTTCCCCCATCCACAATCAGAGTCTGTCCGGTTATGGAATTGCTTGCATCCGAGAGGAAAAACTTTGCGGTTTCTATGATGTCATCCGGACTTGCCAGTTTCCTTAGAGCGGCTGTTGCTTTTATTTTTCCAACATATTCATCAGAAATTCTCTCAAGGCTGGACTCCGTTGGAAGCAGTCCAGGAGCTATGCAGTTTACTCGTATTCCGTATGGGCCCAGTTCCTGCGCCATTGCTTTGGTCATCCCTAGAACCGCGGCTTTTGAGGCAACATAGTGTAACATTCCCGGGGCACCGAAAAAAACAGTTGCAGAGGAGATATTCACAATGCTGCCAGCTTTCTGTTTTTTCATGAAAGGCGCAGCTTCCTTGGTCAGTATCCAAGTCCCGGTTATATTCACGTCAAGCACCTTGCCCCACTCTTTAGCCGGGATTTCCCCGAAATCTCTGTTTACAAGCCCCCTGTATATGGCAGCTATATTCAGGACCCCATCAATTCTACCGAATTTTTCAAACACATCATTAACAAATGCACGGATTTCCTGCTCATTGCAGATATCTGCTGACCTTGAGACGGCATCACCGCCTTCTTTCAGTACGTCTTCTGCAACCATCTTCACATCTTCTGTGAGGTCTACAAGCCCAAGCTTAGCCTTTTCTGCTGCCAGGAGTTTGACGCATCTCCTTCCCATTTCACCGGCAGCCCCCGACACCAAGATTACTTTCCCTTCCAGATTTTCACTCATGAATTTTACCCCGGGTATGTTATTGATCAGATTCAATGCATATATTAAAGAAATGCAACCAAGTGCTGTTGACCTTTAAACGAAATTCTTAAAAAATCAATCGCCAAAAATAATTTTCTTTCCATTAGACCAAGAGGCCAAGAAAAGGGATTCCAGTGGTAGGTTCTTGAAAACTCAATCATAATGTGACTGGCAGAGCTGTAATACTTTCCTATTTTGTTATCGTTAGCCCGGAATTATTTTATATATTCAGTCAGTAAACCTTTTAATGGTTGAGGGTAACATTTCAAAAAAAGCTTCCCTTGTTAGAGTAACACTTGCATCAACGATAGGATCTGCCTTTGAGTGGTATGATTTCTTCCTGTCGGCTACAGTTTCTGCCCTGGTGTGGCCGTTTGTCTATTTTGAATATCTGTCTGGAGCACTTGCGGCCGCATTGTCAGTTATTACATTCGGGGTTACTTTTATGACCAGACCCATTGGTGCCTATATTTTTGGCCACATGGGAGACAAGATCGGCCGGAAATCCACTCTCATCATGACCCTAGTAATCATGGGTATCGGAACATTCGGCATTGGACTTACGCCAGGATATACATCAATAGGGCTGTCAGCTCCAATTCTGATTATAATCTGGAGGATGGTATTCGGAATAGGGATAGGGGGGGAATATGGGGGTGCCCTGAGCTGGGTTCTGGAATATGCTGCAAAACAGAAATGGAGATCAGTGTGGCTTGGAGTAGTCCAGGCAACTAGCCCTATTGGGATAGCGACGGCAGCAGGCACGATTTCAATCCTTACATCATACTTTAATCACGCCTATTTTCTCGCAATTGGTTGGAGAATACCTTTTATAATAGCCGGAGTAGCACTCATTTTTGGCATTATTTTCAGGTATATCACAGCAGAAAGCACCATGTTTGAAAATGTGAAAAAAGAGAATAAAACAGAGAAATATCCTGCCTCACGTGTCCTCATTGAATATCCAAAACAGACCATATTACTTGCTCTGGCGGTGTTTCTCGGAGTTGGCATTCCGGCCATTATCCTTCAGCCGTATTCCGTCAGTTATCTTATATCAAGAGGATTTTCCCCGTCATTTACAACAGGTGCGGTAGCCATAGGCGGTGTAGCAGCCATAATTTCCAATATGCTTGGTTCAGTTCTGGCCCAGACGCTTGGGAGGAAGCGCACTTACATCATAGCAATCCTGGGAGGTTTAGTTTTCACGGTTCCTTTCTTCCTGCTTATCGGGACCTTGAATATTGCTTTAATTTACGTGTCATACATCGTCCTGTTCTTTGTAAATGAGCTGGGTTTTGGTGTATTGGCATCAATCGGCCCCGAGCAGTTCCCAACAAGGCTCAGATATTCAGGCACAGGTTTCAGTTATCAGCTTGGCACCTTTTTCGTGGGAATTGTCTTGATATTTGTAATACCATATGCAGAATCGAAATTTGGAGTTGTGAATGCCTGGCCTTACGTATCAGCAGTAATGTTGGGGCTTTTAGTATTATCACTTATAAGCGTCGTTATGCTTAAGGAGACAAAAGATACTGAGCTCGTATAATCATTAACTCCCCTTTTTATTTTTGTACTCGTTTAGCTTCATTTCCCGATATTTTCATCCATCATTGAAGCGGACACCCCATAATGCGGTACTGAAAAGTATTTTCATGAGGAAATACTAGTCCCGCATGGTACTTCCGGACGAGACAGACACTGATGATTACATCAGGTAACTGGAAAGTGCAGTTGAAAGACAGTCAATTGAGATACTGTCCCTGAAGGAACATAACACAACACTCTCAGTGGAGAACGAATTCCTGAAGAGGAAACTCCTCCTGTGCGAGAATCCCCACACCACCGTCAAGGCAGATATTCCCGCCGAAGATCACGAATACACCGGGGAATATGGGTGCTCCCATTGGGCACAGGGCGGCGACCCATGTTCCCGGCAAACCGGATACATGCCCGAGGTGTAATCATTCCCTGGGATCTCCCGTGCGCATGGAGAAGAGGACCGTATTCGACATACCGCCGCCTCAGAAAGTAGTGGTTACCGAATACGACATTGATGTTTACAGGTGCAGCAGCTGTGGCACAGAGGTCCGAGCGAAGCACAGGGATCTGCCGCAGAAGGGTGAGATGGGCATCTATCTTCTCAACTACATCACCATGCTCAAGTACAATCTCCGCGGGGTCATAAGGAGGGTGCAGGAGTTCCTCATCGCCAATAACGGTCTTGATCTGAGCGTGAAGGGCATAAATGACGCACTCCTCAGGGTGGGCGAGGCCTGCGGATCGGAATACGCACGGTTACAGAACCGCATCCGGACATCTAAATGGGTTCACATTGATGAAACCGGTTTCCATGTGGAGGGAAAGAAGTACTGGCTCTGGTCCTTCCGATCCGCTGAGAATGATGTCCTTGTTGTCATAACGGATTCCAGGGGAAAGGACGTGGTGAAGGAAACAATGGGCGAGAATTTCCATGGTCCCGTCATCGTTGATGGATGGAGGGCATATTCCTACCTGGCCATCATACAGAGGTGCTGGGCACACCTGATAAGGGAGGTGGATGCCTTCAAGACATCGGAAACAGGCATGAAGCTCTCGGAGGAGATACATTCCCTCTTCACAGAACTGAAGGAATCCCTGGAATCGGAGGACATGGAGAGGAGGAAGTCCATGAAGATCGAACTTGACGGCAGGATGGATGAACTTGTCCGCAGATACGATCAGTATCCGGAACT
>JAJZAW010000137.1 GCA_021799185.1 Thermoplasmata archaeon | reverse complement strand
TTGTGATACTTGCGACTTGAAGTACAATATATTCGAACCAGTAAGGTAATAATAATGCTTTCATTACATCAACATGATGGAGCAGAGCCGATTGCCTGAAACCTATGAAATTCTGAAGAACACGGTAAGGGATTTCGTTTCCAAGAAGATAGCGCCTATATCAGCTTCAATTGATGAAAACGATGAATTTCCTGTGGAAATTTTCCGGGAAATGGGAAAGATGGGTTTTCTCGGGATAACCATTCCAGAAGAATTTGGCGGTTCCGGTATGGATTATCTGGCGCAGGCTATCATCACTGAGGAAATAGCCTACGAATCGGCATCCCTTGCACTTTCATATGCTGCGCACAGCAACCTCTGCCTTGACAACCTGTACAGGAATGGCAGCCAGGAGATACGGGAGAAATTTGTCCCGAAACTATGCTCCGGTCAATGGATAGGCTCCCTGGGAATGACAGAGCCAGGATCCGGATCCGATGCCCTTGCCATGAAGTCAACGGCAGTGATGGAAAATGGCAAATATTATCTAAGCGGTTCCAAGACACTTATCACAAATGCTCCTTACTCCGATCTGTTTCTTACATATGCCAAAACTGAAGGCGGTTATTCCGCATTTGCAGTTCTCAGCACCGATGACGGTTTCACCAGGGGTAACAAATTCTCAAAGATGGGAATGCGTGGCTCACCTACCGGATCCATTTTCTTTGACAGGATCGAACTGGACGATTCACGCGTCATCGGGAAAATCGGTGCTGGGAAGGACATATTGCTGGGTGGCCTGAATTCAGAGCGGATCATACTGGCATTTCTGTTCATCGGCGTAGCGAAGAAAGCGCTGGATTCGGCTTTGAATTATTCCATTGAAAGGAAGCAATCAAACAGGCACCTATATGAATTCCAGCTTATAGAGGAAAAATTAGCTTACATGTACGTGCGGTACAGGACGAGCAGGCTCCTGTCAGAAGATGCGCTACGTAAGGTGGAAGCTGAACCAATGGATTCACTATCGGCAGCATCCGCCGTATTGCACGCATCTGAAAGTGCGGAATACATCGCACGGGAAGCGATTCAGATTCATGGCGGATATGGCTATGTGAAGGATTCCGGGGTGGAGCGCCTTCTCAGAGACGCAATACTTGGGCAGATAGGTGGCGGAACCACAGAAATAAGGAAACACCTTATATCTTCCGCGCTTGTTAAAAGCTATAAGAGGGATGGGGTAATACCGGAATGAAAAATGAGATGTATAATCTGCGATAAGAATGAGGCAGTGGATCATGGGCAGTGCCTTGAATGCCTCAGCAAGGGACTGCAGATTTCTGTAGCCGGATCTGTGGATATTACAATATGCCCCAAGTGCGGTTCATACAAGATAGGAAACAGGTGGCACAGATCCGCCATGAAGTCTAACCTCGCTTCCAAGATTGAAAAACATATTTCCAGCGGCGATGCGGGAACGGTGTTGAGTGTGGTTGCCGATTCCATAGAGATACAGAGGACGGAAGGTAGAATAGATTTCCTCGTGACAGCAGATTACAAGAATATTGTGTCGCAGCCCCGCAATCTGAGCATTCCGGGAAAGATTCTTCTCAACAGCTGTCCCACATGCAACAAAATAACAGGATCATATTATGAAGCCATAATACAGATGCGGACTCTTGATGCAGAATATTCTCCGGTCATTGACAGCGCAATGGACATGATCGACCCTTTCCTTGTTAACATGGAGAGCAATTCAAATGATTCCTTTATTTCTAAGGTTGTCAGACTCAGGGAGGGTCTTGACCTGTATATTGGAAAGAAGAATGATGCCCTAAAAATATCAAAATTTTTGCATGAAAACTTCTTTTCTGAGGTAAAAACCACGAAAAAGCTTGCTGGAAGGAAGGAGGGTGAGGATTTCTACCGTTATACATACCTTGTGAGATTCATGAACCTGAAGCCTGGCACACTGATGTACCACAACGGAATATCCTATATTCTTGAGGCAGCCACTGCGAATACATTGAAGCTAATCGATACCTCTTCCGAAAGAAGGGTGGACATACAGCAGAACGACTTCTATTCAGGGTCATATACCTATTCAAATGAGGTTGCCCCTCTGAGAAAATATATAGTCCTGGCGTCAGAAAACAATGAGACACAGATCATGGACAGCATAACGTTTGCCATACACTTCGTCAAGGGGAATTTCAGCGGTGAGGTAAGCGCCTTTGATTATAATGGCAAATTTATAGTCAAGAGGTATTAGCGCCATTATTATTATTCGACCTGTAATCTCCATCAGCGTGAATGTATGAACATTAGATCTGAGTGGGATCCTCTGAAAGAGGTCATGATGCACCGGCCAGGGACAGAGATAGATTATGCCATGCTGGCGCCCAGAGCGTTTCTCTTCGAAAGGCCATTCAAGTCAAGGATTGCAGTGCAGGAGCATGAAAATCTTGAGCTTGTACTGAAAGAAAACGGAGTAAGAGTAAGACTGCTGAGGAATACCGTGGTGGATGCAGCGGATCAGGATCCTGGTTTCAGACAGGAGCTGGAGCAAAAGGTACTCAACACCGTAAGATTCTTTGGCAACCTGAACAAATCTGGACAGGCGAAGGCAGAGCTTGAGAGAAATATAAAATATCTGGATTCATCGACACTCTTTAACATTATCACACTGGAGCCATCCATTGACCTGAAGGAAGACAGCGAGCCGGGAAGCGAGTATCCTACGGTATACTCAAATGTGCCTCTGGCAAACCTATATTTCATGAGAGATCAGCAGGCCGTGGTTCCTGGCGGAGTCATCTTTGGGAAAATGAAGAGACTGCAGCGAATGAAGGAGCCTGAGATCACGAAGTTTGTGATTTCCCGTGCCCTCAAGGAGAAAAATTCCATCACCGTATCAGGAAACGGGGTATTTGAAGGGGGTGATTTTATGCCTGCTGGGAAGTTTGCCCTTATTGGCACAGGATCAAGAACCAATGTTGATGGTGCGATGCAGGCGATAAATTCAGGTCTCATGGATTTTGAGGAAGTTGCTGTTGTCAGCAATCCCATATATGATTTCATGGCTGGCAGCCCCAAGGATCCCATGGTCAATATGCACCTGGACACATATTTCAATATGGCTGGTGATGGTCTGGCTGTAGGTGCTGGTGAATTAATGCGCAAGGCACAATTAACCATTTTTTCTGGCAGGGGATCGGATACCGGATCAATCCTGGGAAAAGATACCCTCTATGAGTATCTTAAGAAGAAGGGCTTTAACATTCTGGAACTCAGTGTGGCAGAGCAGCTAGGCTATTCCTCAAACTTCCTGACACTAAGGGATAAAAAAATCGTTGCAGTTAATGTTGCAACGGTTCTCGAAAAGCTTGTGGGGCAACATATTTTTCCGGATTATGTTGAGCATGAAGTTAAGAAAGATATGGAGAAAAAAGGCAATAATGACCTATTTCCAAATAGCAAGGCTGTGAAGGATCACGGTATCGACCACGTGGATGTAAAACTGAGCGAGCTGACCGGTGGATACGGCGGGGCACACTGTATGACCTCTGCACTTTCACGCTGACATCAGATGCAGTATCGAAACCTTTAATTCAAAATCAGCATTACGCTGACATCACGCTGTAGCATATGAAATTCAGAGGGATTTAATGGCAAAGGATAGAAGTTCGAAGAAAGGAAAGGACAAATTCAAGGAGAAAAATTGGTACACCGTAATAAGATCGG
>JAJZAW010000136.1 GCA_021799185.1 Thermoplasmata archaeon | reverse complement strand
CATTGACACGAACAGTCTAATATATGCCATCAGGAACCGTGTTGATATCAGGAGCCAGTTGCTTAATTTCCCTGAGATCAGCAGTATAATGATACCACGCTGTGTTTTAAATGAGCTTTCTGGCCTCTCATCCAGGGTCCCTGAGGCCTCAGGTGCCATGAAGATGGCTGCAAATTTTGAGCTTGTTGATTCAGAAGGAACCGGCGATGAATGCGTCCTAAATGCTGCAATTGCCCGTAAGGCGGCTATTCTGACAAATGACCGGGAGTTAAGAGATCGGGCAAGAAAAAATGGAATCAGAACCTTCTCAATCAGGGGAAAAAACAGGATTGATGTCTCCCTGTGACATTCAGGATGACAAAAAAGAATACCGCCCGCAGCATAATGTGACCGTAAAATGACTTCGGAACTTCCTTATTACAGATACTGGGCCATAAAGTCAATCAAGACCATTGGTGGATCAAAACAGCAGGTTTCGCTTTCGTCAGGAGACCTGGGGAAATTTATGGGAATAAGCCAACAGACCGCGTCACGGTTGATTCTTGATCTTCTTAAGGAAGGGCTCATAACCCGGCAGATGAATGGAAGAAGGCAGGAAATTTCCATCACACCAAAGGGCATGGAAACGCTGCTCAGGGAGTACACCGATCTTGGGATTATACTTGAGAAGCCAACAAGAATGAAACTTGCCGGAACTGTCCAGAGCGGCCTTGGCGAAGGTAGATATTACATTTCAAGAAAGTATTATGTGATTCAATTCCAGGAAAAACTAGGATACATTCCATTTCTCGGAACACTGAATGTGAAAATTGATCCCTCTCAGGAAATCTCTCTCAGGAAATTAAGAACAATGGACGGGATTCATATTGATGGATTTACCACTGAGGATAGGACTTATGGTCCAGTAAAATGTTTCAGGGGACATCTGAATGGTATCGAATGTGCTGTCATCTTCCCCGAAAGATCTGTGTACAGCGACGTTATGGAAATAATATCACCTGAGTACCTGAGGGAAAGGCTTCACCTGGAGGATGGCCAGAAAATTGTCGTAGATATAGATGGCCCATTCAATTAAAAATCCACGTCTATGCGCCCTTCAAGAATCTCCTGTACTATCTTCCCATGTCTCTTTTCAACCTCTTCGCTCTGCAGGCCGCATTCATAAAGTTCCTGATAAATTTCGTAGTTTTCATCGCCCTGCTCTTCGTTCATATGGCCCTTGAACACCCTTGAGAAACCACAGGTTCTGTCAGCATCAAATCCCAGCCTGTAATTTGTTTCCACAGTAACATCCTGCTCCCTTAGATACTCTTTTTTCGCGTAAATGTCTTCCACCATTCTTAACACCTAAATGTAATTGTCCAGCCCGTGTACCCAGGCTTCTCTGAATTCTTCAACTGCCCCCTGGAGGACTGTCATCTCCATGTCAGTTACGGTCATAGTGTTTTCCACTGTGCTGCCTATGCGTGTAATCTGCACTCCATCAAACAACTGCCTGAACTTTTCCTCCTTATCCCCTGAAACCTCAACCAGAATGCGCTCCCCGCCCTCTGCAAACAATTTCTCCACCGTTCTCGCCGGTGAAATTTCTGAAAGATCAATGGTGAAACCCATGCCTGAGCCGAATGACATTTCCAGAATAGCCTGAATGAGGCCGCCGGATGATATATCATGCGCAGCAAGAATTAGGTCCATGTCAACTGCAGTGATGAAATGGCGGGAAATGGATGCAAGTTCGTCCATGTCGAACCACGGTACCGACCATGAGGTTATTCCAAGAAACTTAAGGAGACGGCTCCCCCCAAGCGATGAAGATTCCCTTCCTATGATGTAAATGGAGCTACCTGCTTTCTTGAAATCAGTGCTTACAGCCTTATCAACATCAGTTATGATCCCGACCATCATGATATTTGGAACGGGCTTGATGTCTGATCCGGAATACTGGTTATAAAGACTAACATTTCCGGCTACAACAGGAAGTGATAGCTTCCTGCAGAACTCAGATATTGCCGATGAAATCTGCACTAGCTGCCCCATTATGGCTGGATTTTCAGGATTGCCAAGATTAATGCAGTCAACCACCGAGTTTGGGAGGCTTCCCGTTGCAAGGATATTGAGATAAGCCTCGGTCATGGTCCCAAGGGTTCCAGCCAGTGGATCTATTGCCACCATGTCATATCTGGAGCCTGCTGTTATGGCAAGTCCACGGCTGGATGATTCTACAGGTTTAATAATTGCAGCATCAGAGTGTGTTTCGTGGTTAGGCTGTCCGGAAAGTGGCCTTATGACCGTGCTCCCGCGAACTGTGTGATCGTACTGCCTTGTTATGTTGAAGCGGGAGCAGTTTTCCGGATCCGCAAGAAATTTCAGAAGCATTTCCTTCAGGTTGAAATTTTCAGCAGGAAGCACATAGTCCACAATCTTTCTTTCAGGAAGCTCATAGTTTCTGCAGTATACCGGGCCAGAGGTCAGGAAGTCAAGATCAAGGTCCAGCACTTTGCATCCATTGTGGCGTATCACAAGATTGTTTCCCTCCACAATCTTGCCGATTACTGAGAACTCGATGCCCCATTTCTCGAATATTTTTGAAAGATCCGGAAGTTTTGAGGGGTCAATTGCCATGAGCATCCTTTCCTGGCTCTCACTGATCCATATTTCCCAGGGCTGCATTGCAGGTTCCTTCAAAAGAACCTTCTCAAGATCAATCTCCGCAGCAACTCCACCCGCAAGGCACATTTCACCCACAGAACTGGAAAGGCCACCGCCACCAAGGTCCTTCATTCCATCAAGAATGCGGGCATCACCCGCTTCAAGAACGGCATGTATCAAGGGTTCCTTCACAATTGGATTGCCAAGCTGAACCACTGATTTATTCTCCCCGCTCTTCTCCTGAAGATTTGCAGAGGCAAAGTTGACTCCATGTATCCCGTCACGTCCTGTCCTCCCGCCGGCAAGGACAAAAATGTCACCTGGCTTTGAGACAAAACTTCTTATTATGCCGTCTTTGCGCACAATGCCTATGCATCCCGCATTGACAAGCGGCGAATGGTTGAAAGAGCGATCAAAGTCCACGGAACCAGCAACATTCGGCAGGCCCACCCTGTTTCCGTAGTCCCTGATTCCGCCAACCACACTATTCAGGATGAACCTTGGATGAAGCGTCTTTTCCTTCCACTCTTCCGTCCAGACTTCGCCAAAATATATGGAATCAACGAGAGCAACCGGCTGCGCCCCCATACAGAGGACGTCCCTTATTATGCCGCCGACGCCTGTTGCAGCGCCCCCATATGGCTCAATTGCGCTGGGATGGTTATGGCTTTCCATCTTCAGAACATATGCATAGTCATCATCGAATGCAACGACTCCTGCATCATCCTCCATTGCGAGAATTGCGTCATGTTTCTCAAGGTTGCCAAAGTATTTTCTCAGGTAGAATTTGGACGACTTGTAGCAACAGTGTTCGCTCCATGCCTGAGCCATGGCCTGCATCTCCACATCAGTTGGGTTCCTTCCGATGCCCTCAAAGTAGTTCTGGAGCATTATCATCTCCTCTCCGGACAGTCCCAGGGACATGGAATTGCTCAGCTCCATCAATTCCTGATGGCTCTTGCCTAGAATCTGCACATCTATCCTTGATTGAGATACTTCTGTCATTTTTTCAGTATCCTTATGGAATATTGCTGAATGACCGGGTTTGTCAGTATTCTTTCGGCAATCTCTTCCGCG
>JAJZAW010000015.1 GCA_021799185.1 Thermoplasmata archaeon | reverse complement strand
GGCACTTATTGCAAAATATGAAACACCAGGAATTCAGAATTATCTCTTCAGAAAACTCATAATGAAAGAGAAATCACCCAGGCATTATGTGAATATGCCATTCGGTGACATAACCGGGCCACCATCTGATGAGCAGATTCTTGATCTTGTCGTGCTCAAATGATGAACAATTCATTTATTTAAGAAAGACATGAACCGTCAATGAAAGTGAACATTGACGGCGAATTAAAGCATCTATTTGCAGTCTGGTTTGAAAACGATGTGGTTAAACTTATAGATCAGAGAAAACTGCCCGAAAAAATTGAAGTCTTTGAGGCAAAAAACAGCGATGATATAGCGTATGCAATAAAAGATATGGTTGTGAGAGGGGCACCGGCGATTGGTGTCACCGCTGCTTTCGGACTTGCCATGGCAAAGAAGAATAATGAGGACATGGAAGAAGCTGTAAAAAAAATAGGAATGACGAGGCCAACTGCATTTGACCTGTTCAAGGCTATAAATTACATGAAAGCGAACAACTTTGACCTCGGTGCGGCCAGAAGATATTCAACAGAAATTAGCGGTAGAAGCAAGAAAATAGGTGAGTTCGGAAATGAGCTCATAGGAAATAGCAGCAGAATCCTGACTCATTGCAATGCCGGTGCACTGGCTGTTGTTGATTGGGGAACAGCACTTGCCCCCATGAGGATAGCCCATAATCAGGGAAAGAATATCTTCGTTTTTGTCGATGAAACGAGGCCTAGGTTACAGGGTGCGAAGCTAACTGCGTGGGAACTGGGGCAGGAAGGGATCAATCATGCCATAATTGCAGATAATGCAGCTGGCTTTTACATGAGAAGAAAGGAAGTCGATCTGGTAATAGTGGGGGCTGACAGGATAACCGCCAATGGTGACTTTGCAAACAAGATAGGCACCTATGAGAAAGCAGTGCTTGCACACGAGAACAAAATACCATTCTATGTTGCTGCACCGGGAAGCACATTCGATTTTTCCATACCTAATGGAGACGGCATTCCCATTGAGGAGAGGGGAGAGGAGGAAGTGCTTATTGTAAACGGAAAAAATCTTGGCCCAGCTTCCAGCCATGCCAGGAACCCGGCATTTGACGTGACTCCCAGCAGATATGTAACGGCGTTCATTACAGAGTATGGAATATTCAGGCCAGAAGATCTGGGAAGGATGAAAAGCCTGATGGACAAGGACCTGTTCATGAAGGATGTGCCAACCAGTACGGTCTGAACCGAATTGATGAAGGGAGTGTCTGATTGACAGAAGATGCAAAGGTAACGCCCTGGGAGGTAACGGGCATTCTCGGGGACACTGATTACTCAAAGATAGCTGACAGGTTCGGCGCAAAAATCATTGACAGGGCCATGAAGGAAAGGATCGCCAGCTACACCGGAGATCTTCACCCGTTTCTACGCTATGATGTATTCTTTGCACACAGGGACCTGGATCTGATACTTGATGCCTATTCAAGGGGAGAAGGCTTTTATCTGTATACTGGTAGGGGACCCTCCGGAAAGATGCATCTTGGCCATCTGCTTCCCTTCATGTTCACCAGGTGGTTGCAGGAGAAATTCAACG
The DNA here is from genome assembly GCA_021799185.1 of Thermoplasmata archaeon. Taxonomy (GTDB): domain Archaea; phylum Thermoplasmatota; class Thermoplasmata; order Thermoplasmatales; family Thermoplasmataceae; genus UBA509. The sequence goes on along the minus strand of JAJZAW010000015.1, from coordinate 18,799 downwards.
TCGATCTGATCATACAGATCACAGACGACGAAAAGTTCCTGTTCCGTGATCTGAATTCCGGCGATCTGAATAGATATACCAGTGACAATATACTGGATATACTGAGCCTTGGTTTCAATCCTGAGAGAACTCACATAATGGTGGATACGCTGAACTCAGGATTACTTTACAACAATGCAATAAAGGTCGCCCGCCACATAAATGTCTCTCTGGCAAAATCAGTATTTGGCTTCGATGACAGCGATAATGTGGGAAAATATTTTTTCACCAGTATACAGGCGGTGCCTTCATTCATTCTTTCAGAAATACTGGGTCGCCCCATCAGATGCCTGATACCATATGCCATCGATCAGGATCCCCACTTCAAGGTTGCCAGGGACGTTATGCCGAAAATAGGGTATGAGAAACCTTCATCCATCATATCAAAGTTCATACCGTCCCTTAAGGGAAGTGGAAAAATGTCATCTTCCGATACAACAACCGGCATATATCTTGATGATGACAGGAAAACTGTGAGAAAGAAACTTATGAAATATGCTTTTTCAGGAGGGAGGGATACCGCTGATGAACAGAGAAAATACGGCGCAAACCCTGACATTGACTTCTCATTCAACGTGTTCAGATTGCTTGAGAATGATCCGTCTGTCGTATCCAGGATTTATGATGAATACAGATCGGGGCAGTTATTGAGCGGGGAAATGAAAGCCATGACCGCTGACAGGATAAGTAACCTTCTGGAAGGATTGTCTATAAACAGGGAGAAGGTGAAAAACAATATCAGCGATTACATGTTCAGCACTGACAGATTTAGATGAAAGCAGCCGCAAAGGTCAGAAGGCTGCATATGATCGTAAATATGAACTGCATTTAGAGCTTTGATCTGACATCCTTGCATCAATCCCCATGAGCCTGTATCTCCGTGCTGGATTGTTTCCGGTTTCCTGGAATGAGACAAAATCAATAATATATCCCAACAATTTACCGAAAATTGCGAAATGTGGAGATCATTACAGCAGCTTCAACGCTGAGGGGATTGGCCTATTCTTCAATCTGGGTCTACAGCTCCATTTACCTCCACGTCTCCCTTCATCTCTCGCTGATCATTGTTGGGGCAATTTTTGCAATAGGAGGGGGCATAGCCGGGATTGTCCAGATATACGGGGGAATAGTTTCCGACAGAATCGGCTACCGTGTAACTGTGTTACTCTCCCTTGGAATTCTCTGTATGATATATCTTCTCGCTGTAGCTGACTCAGGTATCCTGAGATCATCGCTGGCGTTACCCGGAATCCTGATTGCACTTATGTTCGGAAATGCCCTACAATCTCCAGCGTCAAATGCATTTATATCTCTTTCAAGCGACGTAAAGCTCAAGGGGTTTTCAATGCTCAGGGTCGGCAGCAATATTGGGTGGGGCATAGGCCCGGCAATTGGCGGATTTGTACTTTCATATTATCCATTTTCATCACTTTTCAAAATAGGACTCGCAATGAGCCTGATATCCCTGTTACTTTCATTCCTGCTTAAGGAACCTGGGAAGACAATGGCATCAATCAGAAAATTCGGGACTGAGAACCGGTTTGTCATCATTCTTTCTGTAATTGCACTGCTCCTCTTCATCGTACAGTCGCAGGAAACTGTCACGCTCTCGAATTATGCAAGATTGATCAGGGGACTCCCTTACTACGAGCTTGGAATAATATATCTCACAAATGGCATCTTTGTTGTTCTTTCACAGCCATTCATCTTCCGCATTTCAAGAAGAATTGGAAATTTTATTTCCTACGGGATTGGGACTCTGATCTATTCCGCAGGATTTTTCAGTTATGCGTTTGATCACGGAATCGTCTCTTTTATCCTCTCTACGGTGTTTCTGACGGTTGGGGAAGACTTTGCATTTCCCACCGGCGTAACTATGATTTCCAACGTATCCAAACCGGAGAACATAGGGAAGAATATGGGACTTTACAATGCATTCCTTTCAGCGGGACGCGCGGTTGGGCCAATTCTCGGGGGGACAGTATATTCCATGACAACTGACCCTATTCTTATATGGTTTTATACAACGCTTTCAGGCTTCGCCAGCATTGTGATTTTTTTGGGGATTTTCACAAAAAACCGGGTAGCTCTGGACCAGAAATGACCATGCAGCCATATGCACTTAAGGTGATGAACTCCAAAATGATTTTATAGATCCCAGAGATATAGTGTCCGTGACGGCCACAGCGGCAGGGTCACACCCGGTCTCATTCCGAACCCGATGGTAAAGCCTGCCACGTTTCGCACGTGTACTATCTTCCGCGAGGGGATGGGAAATGCGATTCGCTGTCATATTTTCTGATTTATAACCAGATACCTTTTGCGTGGTTTTTCAGGAGGTTCCCTCGGGTTTTAAACCGAATTGCGTTATATTCCATGAGGTTGAATTGTAATCTGCAGATTTGAAAGCATATCTCATGTGTGGGTATGATACTGCGTTACGTCCATATTCCTTTATTTTTACGGTTTCCGATCCTATGAGAGCCCCTTTCAAAAGATAAACAAAAACACTGTGAGGAATTTATGCAGACTGTGTTTCCGGAACCATAAGGACGAGGCGGATAGCAATTACTGCAAACACCAGCCCTACTATGTTACCAATGTCAGTCACCGTGCCGGAAGCGCCAAGTGGATACCGCAATAAACCTTCCTCATTGAGAAATACTGCAACATATGAAATTATGATTGCCATCATAATTGTTTTCTTAAGTTTCGAGATCGATGCCATGCTTCATATAAGAAGTTCGAATAAATATAAATTTTGTTTTATACTCCATTGAACGTAAATATCCCTCCTGCAGGCGTTTTTTATTTGACGTCATACCTACACCATCAAATTACCGCAAGGGCGCTGCAGCACAATCATGCAGATTCATCTGAATTCTCAGCACTGGCGTATCTGACCAGGTATATACCCATCAGCACAATGAGTGCCACAATAACAGAAAGAGAAGCTATAAATGAGTACGATACCAGATCTACGAACTGCCCGAACAGGATTATATTCAGGACCATTATGAAAAGTTCAGTATAGCCGGTATCTGAAGCCATGGCAGATATTCCGAGAAGGCCAACCGAAACCGAGGTAAATGACAGGAGGATGCCATATCCTATCTGGCCGATCCCGAATATCACAATAAAACCATTAATGATCCCCAGAAAAGCTCCATCAATAAGCAACTGCATTTCGAATTTCCTGAGGCTGGAATCGTCACCATCAACATCACCTCCGAAGATTCCCCTTCCAGCAAGCGCTCTGGACAGAATGCTCGCTGTGTAGAGCAGCGTCGGGAATATGAAGATGATTCTCAGCAGAATCGTAAATATCAGCTTTTTATTATAATTAATAACTACTTAATTCCTACTGCTGGAATCATCATGAAACGAAATCATTTACATCCGAAATATAGTTAGTGAATGCTAATAGTTAAGTATTTCTAAGTAATTGATGGGCCTATGACTTCAGCGCCAAAACCAGAAGGCTCCTTACTTGGAAGTTCTGGAACTGGAAGCGCACTCTTTCATTCCCTGAAGTCGGTGATGGAAGAATTCATGTTTCTTCAGGTGGAGATAACAAGATCATCTGGATTGATGGTTTACCAGTACGCCCTGATGCGATACCTCAAAACAAATGGGCCCCAGAGGCTCACAGATCTTTCCAGATTCTTTCATGTCAGGAATCCAACCATTACAGGTATTATCGACACCCTTCAAAGCAGAGGCCTGGTATTCAGGGAGGATGATCCCATGGATCGGCGTGCCTCAAGGGTAACCCTCAGCCCTGAAGGAAACATTCTTCTGAACAGCATTGAGGAAAAGATGATATCAAACTTGAGCGAAGTCGTGGGCAGCATTGACGAACCATCGGCATTAATGATATGCGATTTTCTCAACAGGATTGCCTCGTCGCTTAAAGCGTCCGCAGAAAATGAAGTGCGTGGATGTGAAAAAAATGCAAATGAATAATGAAGAGGATAGACTGAATTACGTCTCAAAAGAGGATTTTGATGCAAGGTATTCCAGAACAGTGATGCTCATACTTGCAGGACTTGTCCTCATTGTCATGTACATTGAAGGGATGCTTACCCCTTCACTACACAGCATAGCGCTTGATTTCAATGTTACATCGGCCCAGGTGAGCCTCCTGCTCTCCGCGTACCTTGTTGGCGGAGTGGCCATGACACCCATTATGGGGAAACTGGGGGATATATATGGCAAGAAGAAGGTGCTTTCAATTGTACTGCTTGTCTACGCCGGTGCTGTCTCGGTGACAGGATTTTCTCCGGATTTTACTTTCATGGTCATTTCAAGGACTGTCCAGGGCATCGGGTTAACCATAATGCCACTGGGAATGAGTCTTATGAGAGAGGAATTTCCAAAGGACATGGTGCCCAGAGCCCAGGCCCTCATAAGTGCCATGTTCGGAGCAGGCTTTGCGGTCAGCCTTCCCCTTGGATCACTGGTTTCAAATGATTTCGGCTGGAGGATGACTTATCATACAGCAATACCATTTGTGCTTACGCTTGCCATTATAACAATGGTGGTTGTGAGAGAATCAAGATTCAGGAGGCCTGACACAAAGATAGACTATGTGGGAGCTTCTCTGCTTGCTGCCTCTCTTGCACTGTTCGTTTTTGCGCTGTCAGAGGCTCCGAGCTGGGGATGGATTTCATATGGCACCCTTTCCATGATTGGAGCGGGGGCCATACTCATCATACCGCTGGTGCTATTTGAAAGGCGCTATTCCAGGATGGGGGGAGAACCAATACTGGATTTCAGGCTCCTCTCTTACAGAAACGTAATGGTGGCAAACATTGTCCTTTCAATATCAGGTATGGGCATGTTCCTGGCTATGCAGGCCCTGACATACAGGTTTGAGCTTCCGAATCCGGCAGGATACGGGAAATCAATATTATACACAGGAATATCACTTGTACCATTTGCCATAGGCATGCTGGTCTTTGCGCCTATAACGGGCAGGATGGTCTCCAGGATAGGAGTGAAGCCTCTTGCTATCATTGGTTCTGTAATATCAGGAGCAGGTTTTATTCTGGAATCTGTATTTCACTCTTATGACCAGATGCTGATGTTCGAGTTTATCACAGGCGGCGGCCTGTCCATAATGAACGCTTCTCTGATTAATCTCATTGTGCTGACTGTCAATCCTAAAGATATGGGCCTCGCCACTGCCATGAACGGAACATTCAGAAACGTGGGGAGCAGTATCGGCGCACCAATAGCCGGCTCCATCATGGCCACAGTGTCCGCTCTGTATGTTGTTGGAAACAGCCCGCTTGGACCTGTTTATGTCTCCATGCCGACCTCATATGCGTTCTCGTACATATTCCTGATCGCTGGAGCAGCATTTGCGGTCGCCGCAATTCTTTCACTGCTTGCCAGGGAGGTTCTGGGTTCCAGGGCCGGATCCCTGACCTCCCGCAGGGCTCCCATTAAGGAGGCAGATAAAAAAAATATTGAAAAATTGTGATTATTTTAATAGTATGAACAAATTTTGACTTGATGAAGTATGTGGTTGTCACCAGCAGATGCCCCGTGAGCCACGATCGCACGGGGGGAAGAGAAATACTCCGCAGGAATGTCGGCGGAGTTGTTACAGCCCTCCATCAGGCAATGAAGACCAATGGAGGAGTGTGGATCTGCTGGGGCGATGGAAATGCCGATGTGAACTACCCTGTTGAGCAGTATGATGGATATACAGTTGCGAGGATATTCCTGAACCGCTATGAGAAGCATGGGTTCTATGATGAATATTCAAATGGTACGCTCTGGCCTCTCTTCCATTATTTCAGGGAGCGCGTCAGGTACCTTGACGAATCGTTCGAGACATACAGAGCAGTGAACGGCAAATTCGCAGAGGCTGTTAAGAAGCATACAGATCCAGATTCGGTGATCTGGATTCATGATTACCAGCTGAGCCTTGTTCCAGAACTGGCCAGGAAACTTGGGATCACGAATTTCATGATATTTACATGGCACATACCATGGGTCTCCAGTGAATTTTTTAACATACTCCCTCAGGCAAAGGAACTGGTGGACAGCATAACACAGGCCGACATGATAACATTTCATACTGAATTGTACAGGAAGAATTTCAGGGAGTCATGTGAAAGGATTTCCCCGCCGGAGTTCAATGTAGACGACAGAACTTCCGCATTTTCTCTTGGCATCGATTCCGATTATTATTCAAAGATCGAGGAAACCGCAAATCCCCTGGAGAATCTGCAGAAGAATGGCAAGGTTATATTCTCCATAGACAGGCTTGACTACACAAAGGGTCTCATAAATCGTGCACTATCGGTGGAGAGGGTGCTGAAAAAATATCCAGAGACCAGGGGCAGGCTCCATTACGTCATGATGGTTACGCCAAGCAGGACGTCGGTTTCAGAATACCTGAAAATGAAGCGCGATCTGGAAACTGAAATCGGCAGGATAAACGGTTCCCATGGTGACATAAGGTGGCAGCCCATAATTTATATGTACGGCAAGGTATCCGACAGGGTGCTGCTCTCTTATTACCGCTATGCGGATATAGCACTGATAACGCCCGTAATGGATGGCCTCAACCTGGTCAGCAAGGAATTTGTGGCTGCCTCCCGGCATGGAATTCTCATACTGTCTGAATTCGCCGGGGCTGCTTTTAACCTTCCTCAGGCTCTTATTGTCAACCCGAACGACATCAATGCAATGGCGGATAGCATATATTCCGCCATGAATATGGAACCCGGGGAGATTGACCGAAGGCTTGAAGCTATGAAAACCTCTGTTACAAGAAGAAACCTGAAGTGGTGGATAGAAGTAATTGAAAAGCGCGCACGTGCACTAATGTCAAACGGAAAGGTGATCAGTGCACATGGACACTGATCTGATCAGGCTGGCAAAACAGCTACCCCATGGATCGCCAGTTTTCCTGGACTATGATGGTACACTGGTGCCTCTTTCCACAGACCCTGAGACAACTTTCCCGGACGATGAGATTATTTCCGTCATGGACAGACTTTCAGCTGAATATCAGATATATGTTGCCACAGGCCGCTCAATTCCAGAGATAACCAGATTCCTTGACAGCAGGTACAATTTCATTGCACTCCATGGAGCGATACTGAAACTCAGGGGCGGGTCCCCGGAATATGTAACTGATGCCAGAGAATTCATCAGGAAATGTGATGAAATATACGCCGGAAGAGAGGATTTCTTCAGGAGATACCCCGGTCTAAAGATGACAAATAAACAGGGCGGGCTTGTATTCATAATGTGGGGCCTCGATAATAGAGCAATGTCATCATTAGTAAGCGAGGTATCAGTTCTTGCTTCTCAGACCGGCATGGAACTCTACAAAGGCAAGAGGATTGTTGAGCTCCGGATTCCAGGGATCAACAAGGGAATTACAATAAAGAGAGTAAGGAATGGTGCTCCGGCGCTCATAGCCGGGGATGATGCCACAGATGAGGATTCGTTCGTTGACAATCCGGATGCCATCACAGTTAAGGTAGGGCCAGGTGAGACCGCCGCCAGATTCCGCGTCAGGGATGTTGGCGAATTCAGGGAACTCCTTAGGGCAATGTCAGAATCCTGATATATCATAGATGTCTTTCCGCCTCTGCCTGATTACAGGTACATCCATTGAATATTTTTCAGGCAGTGACATATCCAGTTCAACCGTAAGCATACCTTCCTGGTTATCCATTTCCCCAATTATATCCCCATAGGGATTCACCGCCATGGTGTGTCCGGTGAAATTTTCCCCGCACTGGGCGGATGCCAGTACAAAGGTACCGTTTTCTATGGCTCTGGCCCTGAGAAGTGTCCGCCATGTCTCCAGTTTTTTCTCTCCTGCAAACCACCCAGCCTGGTATGAAATTATGGAAGCCCCATTCAGGCGCAGCATCCTGGCAGGCTCCGGGAACCTGAGATCATAGCATATCTGGAGCCCCATACGGGCATCTGGCACAGCAAATGTAGAGGGCCTAATGCTTCCCTGCTGGTAGCATGAACTCTCTTTGTGCCCGTATGCATCGAACAGGTGGAGTTTTCTGTATTTGCCTGAAACTATGCCAAGATCATTGACCACAATTGATGTGTTGTAGGGCCTGACACCTGAGCCGGCATATTCAACAATATTGAGAACCATTGTGACCTTGCCCTTTCCTGCTGCTATCATTTCGGACACAAAATTCCCGTCAGTTGATTCTGATGCAGCAGCAGTTGTCCCTGGATTGGAATAATCCGGAAGGAACATCTGATATTCGGGGAATACAGCAAGAACTGCCCCCTCCCTGGTTGCAGCTTCCAGCTGTTCCAGGGACTTCTGAAGATTAGTCTCCTTGTTTCGTCCGCTTTCCATTTGAATGAGCGATACCTTCACAGTCACCACCTGTTTCCATTAATCTGAGATAGTTTTTCCGGAAGATAGGTGGATGTAACATAGTTCAGGCCGTATTTGGCAAGAGCCTGCTGCTCTGCTTTCTTTCCTATCCGAAGCATTGTCTCTATCTCATCCCTCCACATCTCGGAGTTGAACCTTGGATCCTTGAGCTCTGCATTCAGTGCCGCAATGTCCTTATCATTGAGCTTGTCGGTGGGCAGATCGTAGTTCAGTATATCGGATGCAGTCACCCCGATGAATTCTGCTGTTGGAACTGCAAGATAATGCGATATGTGGGCTGTCTTAATGGCACCGTATGCTATGGACGCATATATCCGGAAAGACCATGGGTCCCCATCCGTAAACACCACAACTGGAATGTTCTTTTCTTCATTTATCCTTTTGAGGAGCCGCCTTGTGCTCCGGGCTGGCTGTCCCTTCAGATGGACCAGCAGGCACCGGTTGCTTTCATCAAATCCGTTTTCAACAAGCCTGTCAAACATACCTCCAGTCTCTATGGCAAGGATGAAATCAGCGTCAACGTCCTTTATGTGAAGTTTATCGTCTTCCACAGTATATGGAATTGAGTAACCGCTGTCGCCAACATCATCCTTGCAGTTTATCTTTTTGAACTCACCTTTCCTTGTCTTTTCTTCGAGCGTTATGTTACCAATTATGCTGGCACCGTTTTCTTCAGGTCGCAGCTTGAAATCTTCCCTGAGCAGCGCGCTGATAACCTCCAGGTCCTCCGCCATCAGGTTCGATTCGTCCTGCGTGTGGAACTTTCCGAGATTCCATCCCTCTGATATGTAGTACATTTCCCTCAATGTTGAGGACTTGCCCTCCCGTATCATCTCGCGTATAAAGTCAATCATGTAGAGGATTTTCACCATATATTCCGCTCCGTCTGTGGTCTTGCCTGTTCGTGTCACCTGCGATTCTCCGTATTTCCATACGGAGAGCATGGGATCAAGGACAATATTGTCCCTGTTCCTTGACGGCATGGATATCTCTGGAACCTCGCCACTGGCCAGGTAGTCATACATTCTTGAAACGATGCTTTCCAGCGTCAATTTTACATCGCGCTGCACTACTGGTCACCTCCTTCATCTTCTGTGGATTCAATGATGCTGATGCCCTGCATTCCATAATCTGCAGGCAGCGGATCAGCACCCTGGACATGTACCGGATCGATGCCTGTGAAGTAAAATGCTGTGCCTGGATACTCCTGGGGAAGGTTTGACAGCGGAATTGTAAATTCAGTTTCAAGGGATGGCTGGAGTTCGGAAATCTCCCAGATCAGGTCATCGCCATCATAATAAGCAACAGGCGGGTCAGCATATAATTTCATGGTAACGGGATGGCGGGTATAATTGATAACCTTAACCCTTGACATCGTCGCATTACCTTCCCGGACGATATCCTCTGTGATGAATACGACGTTTGCGATCTTTGAGATCACACTGTCAAGCGGGGGAACATCCTTTCCAAGTATCATGGATGATTTCCTGCCAATCTCAGGTATAAGCATGCTGACCAGCCTGAATTTCTCATAAACTTTTTTCCTGCGGTCTTTCTTTCCAAGAAATGACTTCACACTACGTCCCAGCGACTTTAATGCCGCGGTGACTTCAGCATTTATTTCGTCAACAGAAGCGATTGCCTCCTTGGACTCCGATGTGAAAGGAATCCTTATGCCATATACATGCACAAATATTACGGCAGGTCCAAAAGGCATTCCCTGCCCACTTTTCTGTTCCAGCCCATATGGGCGCCAGTCCATTTCCTGCACAGCCCTGGTTATGGCACAGGCTCCTGCCTGGTACAGCAGCGGAACCTTGTTTGCGAATCTTACAATTCTGACTGGCTCATCCGATCTCAGGTCTCCTCCATAGACCAGCCCGGCTTCAACTGCAAATGGATTGCCGTTGTGTATGGATATTGGCCTCACAACAGGTTTTGAATAGTGGGCTGGCCTGCTTTCTCCGTAGACATTCTTCAGCCCCTTTATAATGAATTCATGTCCAAGCGGCGACAGGCAATCAGTTGGGGGAGGCATCAGTTTTACCTGCCCGAATGCCTGTCTCAGATTCCTTACCTGCTCCAGCGTGATCCCAGCAGGTTTCTCCTCAGCCCTTATGCCGGATTTCTGCAGAATCTCCTCGGCAATTCTATCACTAACCCGGTTGAAATCCTCCTTCAGGAAATCAAGCATTGTTTCTGCACCTGTCGACTTACACATGGAATTTATCTCTCCGACCTCCAGCCCCAGTGGATGAGGTTTGATTGCTGCACCGGGCTTTGAGGGCGTTTCAACGGCACGTCTTATTTCAAGTATCCGGCCATCCGGGTCCGTGAAGGAGAAGTTTGCATTTGGGTTAGCAACCGCTGTTTCCCTGATGTACTCCCATACAGACTGCCTTCCCGTCTGGTATTTTACCCTTGCAGGTATCTTCACAACGGTTCCCCTGATGACGTCCCAGATGACGGGCCTTTCATAGTTAATGTTCGCACGGTTCTCCTTCACGTTTATGCCAAGTTCAAACTCATATGCAACATCATCCTGGGCCCTTTTCGTCTTAATGTATGCCGGCCTTGCTGTTGTGATCTGACCAAAAAGTATAGCGGCAGTTATGCCTATGCCCTGTTGTCCACGGGACTGTTTGAAGGAATGGAACCTTGAACCGTACAGAAGTTTGCCGAAAACGTCGGGAACCTGCTTTCTCTCTATTCCTGGCCCGTTGTCTTCCACTGTGATCACGTATTCATCATCGCTCTGTTTTGCAACACTTATCTTTATGTCAGGCAGAATCTGATATTCCTCGCAGGCATCCAGTGAGTTATCAAGAGCCTCCTTTACAATCATGAAGAGTGATTTCTGCGGGGAGTCAAAACCAAGAATGTGCCTGTTCTTTTCAAAAAATTCAGAAATGGAAGCTTCCCTGAAGTCAGATATGGTGGATTTCCTTGAAGCCATCCCCTGAAAATGTTCACTTGCCTTAAATTACTTTGCCGGCGAAATAACATTCTTTATGGGGGCAAGGGACATGGCTCGGGCGAAGATATGAATGCCTGTCCCCTGCTAACGTCGACCTGCAGTATCATCCAAAATAACCCAGATCATCCTTCTGTGTTACCTTGCCCTGTACATCTTCCTGCATCTTCTCTGTGATCTGTTCAATCTGCTTGCTTCTTTCCTCAAGATCGGAAAGATCCACTTCAAGGCTGAGCAAATTTACCAGTATCTTCACGACCTCCTTTGCCCCTTTGGGATCTGCGAAATATCCGGAGGTTTCGCCCATAAGACATGCCCCCTGCATGCTGAAGAGTTCCTTTCCAAGGCCAAGCATGACACCAGCTGATCCCACTATTCCTCCGCCAGGTTCTCCCTTTGGAAACACCACACCGCTGTCAGTGAGCGACTTAACAAGCGATTCATCAGTTACAGCGCCAAGGACCCTGGGTATTTCCACAATCTTGCCTGTGCTGTATCCTCCCAGCGTGTAGACCATTGAAACCTCGAGCTTTCTTGCCAGCTCAAGTATCTGATAGGACATTTCATACTGGCCCTCCTGTGTGGTCCCCTGAAAATCCCCCACAAGTATGAGAAGATCGCTTCTTCCCTTCAGCTTCTTGTAGTAGAGCGTATTCCTGACCAGCTTAACCACGCCCGTATCATCTATAAAAACCTGCGGTGGAAGGTACTGGGAGTAAATATCAGCAAATTTCTCCATCTTGAGCTTTTCCACCAGATATTCGGCCGCAATTTTCCCGACATTACCTATGCCGGGAAGCCCGCCTATGAGGACCGGGGTCTCGAGCCTTGGCCTCTTATACTGATTTATTATTATTTTTTCCATTTTTATATTCCTCCCCTGAATTTACCCTAAATCTCTGGAACCGATCCACCGGCGAATACTTAGGCGGAAGAGCTACGTCCGTCCTTTGACCGCAAACCGGACATATTTCTTTCATGGTGTAGAGGTTACAGACGCGGCACTTTCTGATCAATGAATGCATACTGTTTGATCATTTCCTGATAAATTCCGCAACAACGCCATTTTTCTTTGCATTGTCCATTATTCTCTGTACCACTCTCTTAAGAGTATCCTCGGCAGTCTTATAATCCTTGTCAGTAACTGTAACAATATACCTTGGTGCACCAGCATACTGTATTCCCACGGTGGTTTCATCCCCAGGATCTATGGTGGACTTGATCAACTGGATCCCATTGGGAGCCAGGGAGTATGCCTCTATGGTGCCGCCGATTTTAACATATGGCAGCACAACGTTTTCTCGGGCTATCTTTACAAAGATGTTCTTCCATTTTTCATTGATTTCCGGAAGCCAGTCATCGCTTGCCGAAGCGTCCTCAAACGCGGCATACAAATTACCGTATCTCTGCCTCAATTCGTCAGCAAACTCAGTATCGCATTCCTCAACGGATTTCTTCAACTGCTTGGCGACTATTTCAAGCAGTTTGGAAGCTTTCTGCTCATTTTTCCATTCAGAAATCTTCTCTCTCTTCTGGTGGTCATTTACCCGTTTCAAGGAGAGTTCAACGTTACCCCTGTTTGTATCAGTGCTAAGCACTTTGCACACTGTTTTCTGGCCTTCCCTCAGGTAATCTCTTATGTGCTTTACCCAGCCTGTAGCAACTTCAGCTATATGGATAAACCCCTCATGACCCGGATATTCCTCGAGCTTGGCCGTTGCACCGAAGTTTTTAACTTCCTTGATGGTAACCACCACAAGCTCTCCCGGTTCAGGAAGGTCTCTTCTCATTGCTGTTCTCCGACAATATCGGCTGCCAGGTCCAAAGTACCGCCGGTTGGCCTGGCGAGAGTAGCATTGCATATATGGCACACGACAACAGAGGATATCTTTGTGTATGTCACCTGCTCATTGCCACAATCCCTGCACTTTATTCTAATGAACTTGTTTCCTATGCTCTTAGGTTTTGCAAATCTGCTTTCAGCCATATCACTGAACCTCCACTATTTCCAGTTTCTTGGCCCTGAAGCTTGGAGGGGTAATTGCCTTCTTGCAGGTCTGGCATCTGAATCTCAGAGCGAGCCTCTTTGTTGGTTTTTCTCTACCCTCGTACTTTGGCCGTGGAAAACCTCCATATCCGGATGTAGCTCTGCGGAATCTTCTCTGACCTGCCCTGAACTCACTTGCTTTCTTCTTCCTGACTCTTTCCACATCGTGAGGCGTATGCTTCTTGCAGGAAGGGCAGTACATCTTGATTACTTTAGGCATTTTCAATACTTTCACCTGTTAACTGGCAAGATCCTGAAATTCTGATACTTTATGGTTTCCAGAATCTTGATATGCTCTCGCTGAATTAGAATGAGGAATATAAGTTTTCTTAAGCATATGGAATTAAGGTACCTTTCCACGAGACCATTAGATGTTAACCCATTGAAACGAACTGCTCACTGATGATTCTCAGCTCATTGGCGTGGCTTTGTGCCAGGAATAACTGCAGTGGACCAGCTGCCATTGGCTTCCCTTACGTAGCCTGTTTCATAGTGTTGCATGGTGTCCCCTGCGTCCATAAGCGAATCAAGCGGCAGCGTGTTATGCCATCCGCTACCAAAGAGACAGATTTCCCTGTGATCTGGATACATCACCACATCCTTGTCGTTTCTCGACGGATCTGACCAGACTTCAATGTCCAGAACCCGCAAGGGCGAATCATCCGCGGCAAGGATCTGAGTTGGAAGATCCGGCCCTGTGGGCTTGGATATCACATCGCCGGAACTTATGGGGACCGCTCTGTCAGCAATTCTTGCCATCCCTCTACCAGATATGACAATATAATGTTCTTCCCTGGCAGTATGGCTATGATGCCTGGAATATGTGTTTCCGGGCTTAATTTCATAAACCCTCATAAACGCATGCGAGAAACCAGTCAATGGAGAAAGATAATTGCAAACGCTTCCATTATCTTCTTCTTTGATTGATTCTTGAGAGGCATCATGCCTCCCTCCTGCCAGTATGTTCTGAACAGGCGGAATCCACATTTTTTCGCCCTGATTTTCAGTCTCACCCATGTCGGTAATTCCACGATATACCTGAATATCTGTGTCCCAATAAGAGCATATCCTGGAAAGGTAGCCCATGCCGGAATCTGTGAGCACTGGTGCAATAATCCATACAGGATCGCTCCGGTTTTTCCTCATGTAACCTGATCTGCGGGACAATTCAGACCAGAGCCATTGCGTAAATCTAGTCATGTCCTTTAAGGATTCCATTCTGAAATCGCCTATATTTTCTGGATCAAACAGTTTCCACGCGACATCACAACGTATTGCCCCTGAAGGGCGCACGGTCTTTGCTGGATCTACAAGTATCTTTATTGCCATGCTTCGCAATTTCGTTTTGTGTTATAATTATTTCAACCCGAGACGATTTTCCGAGAATTGATTTTGTAATATTTTGCTGCCTTTAGTTTCCGATGTTTCGCCAGTTTCTACTACTTCACCGGAAACCATTCTGCCTCTGGATTATGTACCTACAAATAGTTAAATACGAACTATCAATTAAGCCCGGAACAGACATGCCTAAGCCACAGCCAAGCGCACTCAAACCAATGGACGTTCTGAGAGGATCCATAGAGAAGAATGTCATGGTGGATGTGAAGGGTAACAGGGGTTATTCAGGAATACTTGAAGGATACGATGTATACATGAACCTGGTAATAAGGAATGCCGGCGAGACCATCAGGGGAGAAACAAAGGGAGTCTTTGAGCGCATCCTTGTTCGCGGCGATAATGTGATATTTGTATCTCCATCAAAAGGTGATAATCAATGAGCAATGGAACAGCAGTAATGGGAAAGATGAACAACAAGAAGGTCCACGTTACATGCCGCAGATGTGGTCATCACACTTACCACGTCAGGCAAAAGAGGTGCTCTCACTGTGGATTCCCAGCAGCAAGAATCAGATCATATAGATGGGCTAAAGCCAAATGATCACTGCGCGGTAGTTGGTTACCGCGGAAGTGATCAGGCATACCCGATTCTTCTTGTATCACTCAAAACTCTGCAGCACCGGGGACAGGAAAGTGCAGGCATTGCAACCTTTGTTAATTCTACCATAAATGTTCGCAAGGGTATGGGGCTTGTATCCGAGGTCTTCAATGAGAGATTATCCGATTCAGATTCCTACCTTTCTGGAAATGTTGGAATAGGGCATACAAGATATTCAACTGCCGGCACCAAGACCATGGAAAACGCCGGACCATTTCTTGTGTCAAACTCCCTGGGCCATATAGCCCTTTCACATAACGGAGAAATTACAAACGCCGATGCCCTGAGAGAGGAGATGATGCGCATGGGTCTGACCTTCCTGACATCATCTGACACTGAAGTCTTGCTTATGGAACTTGCCAGGGACATAACTGCCTATGGAATACAGAATGGCATAAAGATTGCCATGGATAGGCTTAAGGGTGCCTATGCGGTCACAATGATGATAAATGATAGACTCTTTGCCATAAGAGATCCCCTTGGAATAAGACCGCTCGTTATGGGCAGCTTCGCGGGCAATTTTATAGTTGCATCTGAAACATGTGCCCTGGACATACTGGGGGCAACAAAAATCCGAGACATAAGACCCGGCGAGGCAGTTGAGATTACAGAAAAAGGACCTGAAACTATTTTCGTCAGGCCTGCTCCCCGAACAGCCCACTGCATGTTCGAATACGTGTATTTTGCTAGGCCGGACAGTGTCATAGACAATGTGGAAGTGTTCAGATCAAGGATAAATCTTGGAAGAGTACTTGCTCAGGAGCACCCTGTGGAGGCGGATGTAGTCATCCCGGTACCGGATTCGGGAAGAGCGCAGGCACTTGGATATTCCATGCAATCACAGATACCATACAGTGAAGGTCTAATAAAAAACAGATTTTCCGACAGAACTTTCATAATGCCCACACAGGATGCCAGGAAGAAGGCCATTGTCCTGAAACTCAACACAATTAAATCAGAAATTCAGGGGAAAAGAGTCATTCTTGTTGATGATAGCATAGTGAGGGGCAACACAATGAAACATATAGTTGCGCTCCTAAGAAATGCAGGAGCAGCTGAAGTCCATGTAAGGATTGGATCGCCCCCAATAATAGCCCCGTGCTACTTTGGAGTGGATATGAAGACAAAGGATCAGTTTCTTGCATCCGGAAAGGAGATGGAAGAAATAAGGAAGGAGATAGGATCTGATTCTCTGGGCTATGTGTCCATACAGGGGCTTGTAAAAAGCATAGGAAAGAGCGAAAACTCTCTCTGCCTTGGATGTCTCACGGGAAATTATCCTGCTCCAACCCCAGATGGGGCGAAAGCACCCAGACAGAAGGAACTGGAAAGCTTTTCCTCATGATTATTTGCGATTCATGGTTTCCTTAATCTTACCAAGCATTTTATCTGTATCCAGCGTAGTTCCTGAAAGGTCTGCTCTGGAAGCGATGGCGATCTTGCCCGCTATGACCCTTGCCACACGGCCACGCCGCCTGGGTGGCAGCGAGGAGAGCCCTTTGTAATGGAAGAGGATTCCATGCTTCGGTGGGGGCGTACCGGAAACAAAGTGCTTGAAAAGTGCCTTTTCCGCCCCAAGAACCTGTATGCTGCTGGCGGGCATCATTGCCAGATTGCGGAGACTGCCGGCATGAAATAGAAGCTCAGTTGCCAGATCTTCTCCAGCTATCCTGCACGTATTGGGCATTAATATCCTTACGCGTTCTGACAGAAACTGGGTCAGTGATGATCTTAATGCACACAGTCCGGCAACAGAAGATGATATCTGAGTCATCATGGACGAAATATCTTCAGGGAGATCAAGCTCTTCAAGGTTTGTGAAGAACCTGCAGGGATCGTCTGAATTGTAACTGATGCCTGTTATTAGTCCAAAGGTCATGACCTTCTCGAGGATCAGATTTATTGATTTATTTATCTCTGGAACTAGAGAATAGAACTTCCTGACATACTGATCCTCCCTGAACTCTTTCTTTACTCTGTATTTTGCATACTCTATCATCAGTGCCCTCAGGTCCGGGAGTTCGGTGCGCTCAACAACCTCTGAACCTGGGGGTTTCCCATCCCTGAGGTCATCGAATATCCTGCTGTATTCTCTCTCGATATTGCTGAATACGGCAAATCCCATTGGCCTGGGATAGCCGTACCACATGACCCTGACGCTCTTATCTTTCCCTCTTCCTTCCATATGAGCCACTTCCATGCGGCCGCCTTTCATTCCTAGCTTGAGGCTTTCTTTTGTGCCTGTCGCTGTTGCCGTTCCTGTAAGAGATGGCAGTCCTACGGGGAGGTTCTCTGCTCACTGGTATCGCCCGTGATGGCTTCTGATCAGGATTCTCAAGGAGTATCCTGTCGAAATCCACAACCTTCAGATCCATTATGGAATCATAATTCACCAGCATTTTGCCCGTCCCAACCAGTTCATTCTCTTCTGTAACCACGGCAACACGGTCTCCCTTCATTGGTTTTCCTGTTATTGCTCTTATGCCGCCAGGAAAAAGATCGGACCCGTGAGCTATGTTGGAAAGGGATGTGCGCTTCACAACTATCTTAGGATCGTTCCTGAATAGCTCCAGCATTGGTATGATCAAGCCCTGCAACCTTGAAGGATCTCCGTTTTTGCTCATGTATACCGCATCAGATAGTTCCTGCAGCGTATGGATCATTGATTCATCAAAGGGACCAGTGGCAGTGCGTCTTAGTTCTGCCATCTGGGCACCTGGTCCAAGCACGTAGCCCATATCGATGCAAAGTGTTCTTATGTATGTGCCAGATTCACATTTAACCCGGTATAATACCAGGCGATCCAGCACCTCTTTTATCTCAAGTTCGTAAATTCTGCGGATCCTGAGGGCTCTTGCAACGGCTGATTTCATGGGGGGAAGCTGATATATGTCGCCCCTGAACTGATCAAAGGCCGCCAGAAGCTGATCTCTGCCAAAGTCTCCGTATAACCTCATAACAGTTACATATTCCTTTGGGTATTCATGCGCGACGTCTATGAGTTTTACAGCTTTTCCAATGGCCATTACAAGAACGCCAGAGGCGTTGGGGTCCAACGTGCCTATGTGACCGACCTTATCAACATCCAGAATCTGCCTGACCCAATAATCAACCTGATGGCTTGTTGGGCCCTTTGGTTTATCTATGACAACGAATCCGTCAATGCTATTTTCCCTGTTCTCTCCTGTTGATTCGCTCATAAATCCTCTCTGAAACCTCTTGGGCCGTTAGTGTGTCTGAACCTATAACCATGTCGTATATGCTAGTATCAGAATAGTCGATGCCATAATATTGCATGTATCGCTTTACCTCTGATGCCTCTCTTTCCACCATTCTCTC
>JAJZAW010000135.1 GCA_021799185.1 Thermoplasmata archaeon | reverse complement strand
TCTGATTTACGGCCTTCTGGGCAAGAACGGGGCTGGAAAAAGTACCACCATAAAGATGCTTACTACTCTTATCAAGCCAACATCAGGCACAATAGATGTGCTGGGGATGGACCCATCCAGACAATCCATACAGATTCGAAGGCGCATAGGTGTTGTGCAGCAGTCTGAATCATTTGATTTTGCCACAGTGGAGAACAACCTCAGGATATATGGAATGCTCTGGGAAGTCCCACGGGAGGTTGTGAGCGCCAGGATTGAAGAACTTCTGGAACTTTTCGAACTGACAGAATTCAGAAAAGTTCGTGCTTTTGAGCTTTCTGGTGGCCAGAAGAAGAAGCTGCAGGTGGCGAGAGAGCTGATTCACGATATGGATATTCTGTTTCTGGATGAGCCAACAGTGGGAATGGATCCAATCATGAGAAGGCGAATTCTTGACAGCATTGTGGACAGGGTTAAAAATGGTCTTACAGTCCTTTTCACAACGCATTTTCTGGAAGAAGCAGACTATATCTGTGATAGAATAGCAATTATGTCAGAAGGAAAAATCAGGGTGGAGGGGACGTCATCTGAACTTAAGGAAAAATATGGTGGGCTTAGAACTCTGGAAATCACAACAAGGGAAAGCGAATCCACTGCTGGACTTGATCGCCTCAAAGATCAGCTTGTCTCGGTTGATCTAGCGACCGAAGTAAAATTTCAGGGTAAAACCATAACAATTCTAGGGAAATCAATTTCACGCAACCTGGATCAGATAGTGTCTTATCTTAAGACCAATGGTATCAGCATTGACAGCATTAACCTCAGGGATGCGACCCTGGACGATGTGTTTATTGAGGTGGTGAATTCCTGATGCATGTTCCTGCATTCCTTAGGCTGACTTACAGAAACATCAGGGTGAATATGGATCTGGGAACCATGATTTTCATGCTTGGTCTTCCGGCACTTTACCTTCTTGTAATGGGAACAATGCTCCAGAACATAATCCCTGGAGTGGAGCTTAGCTCCTCAAGGGTGTCATACACACATTTCCTTGGTCCCGGAATAGTGGCAATGCAGACTCTTACCGCGGGGAACATAGGCGGGGGGATGCTCTGGAGCGACAGAAGATGGGGAATGTTCGAGCAGCTTCTTGTGGGGCCGTTCAAGAGGACAGATTACCTCCTTGGCATAATCATGGTGGCAATTGTTTTCGCGGTTGCCGGCAGCCTCATAATGCTCGGGTTATCCGTATCCATATCTGGCGGCTTCATTCTCTCATGGCTGTCTGTGGCCCTGACAATTTTCTCCATAGTGCTGGGCACGATGCTATTCTCATCGCTATTTCTCATAATATCAACTCTGGCAAAGACCTTGCAGACATACAACACAATCACCATAGCACTGTTCTTCGTTCTGGATTTCGCCAGTTCGGCATTCTATCCAATCCCAACAACAGGCGACGCAGTGATCAGGGCAATATCCCTTAGCAACCCGCTCACCTATATTGTTGACGTGACACGCACTGCCCTCATTGGAGTACCTGACATGACCACCTACATGTATGCAATTGCAATGCTAATACTTACAGCTGTTCTGTTCGCAATAGCCAGGCTGCTATACAGAAGCGTCAGAAGTGGAGTTTAATTAAAGCTTCATTGTCGCCCTGCGTGAAACTGGCATGATGGATTTCATTTAATTTTCAATGCCACATTTCAGTGCAATGATAATGACATTCAACGATTCTGTTTGCATATAACCCCATAGGGTGAAGAAATGCAGTTTCTGTGCCATAACCGTGCCTGGAAATACGGACATCGAAAAATGTTTATGAGTATCCTTGCAATATGGTACAAGCGATGCGCGATCCGGCTTCTAAATTTTTCAAATGTAGTGATCGGGAGAGAGCCATATTCGAGGCAGGTATAAAACTTGGAACGATTTATCACCAGTATGTTGGCGCTCCCCTGAACCTGAGCAACGTTGAATCCCTTGAAAAGGCCATGGAGGAAAGCGCCATGGTCCAGCCTTTTGTCGAAGAGGCGCATGTAAGGATCGACAAGGATTTAATTTCAAAGAAGCAGGGAGTTTACAAATATATCACCTTGGCTGGTGAATTGCTGAATGTTACCATTGTGATAAAATACAACGGGGAGAAAATCACAGCCAGGCTGAGGTATGTTCCGGAGATAGATTATCCGCTGATGTATGTGGAAGGATGATGTTATAAATGGCAGTTAAAATTGGCATTACGGGGCCTGTGGGTTCCATCAAGGCAGAGGCCCTTCACAAGATAATAGATATGCTTGAAAAGGACGGCACGGTTGTCCAGGGTGTTCTGGTATCTGAAATTACGGAACACGGCAAACTACTGGGTTACTCACTCTTCGACATAAGCACAAAGAAGAGGATCACCTTTGCCCAGGCAGGGATAATATCAAGGATCAAGATAGACAAACTTGGCGTCGACACCCGGCTCCTTGAGGAAATTCTCGTTCCCAGTCTCCAGAAGGCCAGGGAAAGTGCAGATGTTATCGTCATAGATGAGATAGGGAAACTTGAAAACACCACAAAGAGCATTCAGGCAGAAATAGAGGCTACTCTGAAGTCAGAGAAGCCCCTGATCGTCACCCTTCACAAGAAGTCCAGAAACCCCGTTCTTCAGGAGATAAGGGCCCTTGAGGGAATACGTGTTTTTGACATAACACCCATTAACAAAAGCACCCTTCCGTTCAAGGTTCTCAGGGTTATAAGAGGGGAAGAAGGACCATAGTTGATCGTAAAAGAAGGAATTGCTAGGATATCTGTTCCCGACTCTTACAGCAGAAAAGGGCCTGGAACAAGGAGTGCTGGCTTTTACAACAGCGCGCAGCATATAAACAGGGACCTTACAATAATGGCGCTCTCAGTGCTTAAGCCTAAAAATTACCTTGATGGGTTTGGCGCAACTGGTGTGAGAGCGGTCCGGGTGGTTGCCGAACTTGGAATACAATCATCCATTTCCGAGATTAATCCAGCATCCTTAAGGATAATAAGAGAAAATCTGGAGGCCAATAAGGTTTCTGCAACCATATATGGTGAACCGTTTCAGTCAGTGGTATTGAAGGGGCTTTATGAATTCATAGACATTGATCCATACGGTTCTGCAGTACCATACCTGGATGCAGGTCTTGCAGCGGTCAAGAACGGCGGGTACCTGGGCATAACTGCCACAGACCTCTCGGTTTTAACAGGCTCCGTGCCATCCAAAACCAGAAGAAGGTATGGGGCATTCATAGCAAACGATGATCACCGGCACGAGGCCGGCATCAGATTGATGCTGGCAGATGTAGTAAGGCGTGCTGCAACCATGGATCGATACGTCACGCCAATACTTTCATTCTGGCACGGTCACTTCTACAGGATCATAGTTAGAGTCAGGAACGGATCACAGAAGGCTGACAGATCACTTGATCTTATATCCACCATGAATTTCAGGGAGATGTATTCGGATTTTTACGAGGACATTGATCAGGGTCCCGTATGGAAGGGCGATATTGAGGACGCCTCAATTATTTCGAAATTCCTTGAAAATCCCCCTGAACACGTGTCTGCAACGTCTGTGGACTTTGCGTCAAGACTGGCGGGGGAAAACGCGTCATTCATGTTTTATGAAATGGCCGATGCCGCAAGGTCACTTGGCGTGAATCTTCCGAGGGTAAATGAGCTTGTGGACTATCTCAGCGAAACCGGCAGCAGAGCTTACAGGACGCATTTCTCCACCACAGGGATAAAATTCACCGGCTCCTGGCAGCAGTTTATTGATGCATTTCTGTCTGTATCCGGGCATGCATGATTTCCGATACTAATAAAAGCTCAGGA
>JAJZAW010000134.1 GCA_021799185.1 Thermoplasmata archaeon | reverse complement strand
GCATGCCGGAATGCAAAATCTGCCGCTGGTCTTGGAGCGGACTGCCTTATTGTGATGCCGCCATACTATAATCCAACAGGATCCTACAGCAATCGCGCCATTAATGATCACTTCAGCAGCATAGCCAGCTGCACTGATCTGCCCTTTATAATACAGGATTTTAACTATGGGATTCCCGTGAGGATTCTTGCAAAGATACGCAAAGAATTTTCCGGTTTTGCAGGCCTGAAAATAGAAGGGTCAAGGCCATTACAGATAGAAAACAGAATCAGAAACGTAAGACATGAACTGGGCACCGATTTCGGCATATTGGGGGGAATGCTGGGAGTTAACCTTCCTGGAGAACTTGAGGCTGGTTCAACAGGATCAATACCAGGATCATCACTTGCTGATTTTATGATGGAAGAATATAATGCTGTCCGAAACGGTTCCCTCACAAATCCTGATCATTACCGGGTGCTGGGTAAGATTCTGAAGGCAGAATCATCTAAAATGAAATATTTTGTTTATCTTGAAAAGTCTATCCTGAAGCACAGGGGGATAATTGAGCATGAATACTGCCGGAAGCCATATGATTATCCGCAGAGCAGATTAATTGACATGATTCTGAATGATGTGGACACTCTCATATTCCCATGACTAAAACTCCAGCCCGTCAATCTCCGGATCATATGCAGAGAGGAATGTGCCTTTACCCTTGAATTTAGAATATGCATCAAGGCATTCCAGAGTATTTTCAGCAATTCCTATAGGTATGCCCTCTTCAAAATTCCTCCCCTTGAAGGAGCAGTCAGAAAAAATGACATTGCCCGAACTGGTTGCAATCTGAAATGCTAGGGAGGAGCGGTGGTGGCATCCCACCCACGTTACCCTTATGCCGGGAAGTATTTCGCATGAAGCCGTACTGTCAAAAAGGATAACACGATTCCAGGCCTCAAATATGATATAATGCAGATTCTTCTCTGGAATGAAGAGATTTCTGGACTGGTGCTTTTTTACCGCTGGAGCGACAATATCTTCTATCCATCCCCGCCTGTCAAGGTATATCTTCGCTCTGGAAAATAGGCTTACACCACCAGTGGTATAATCCTGCAGCGGAGTGAAAGCAATGCCATTTACTTCTGATGTATCAGAACCCAGGCGCTCCAGCTCCTTCTTTAGATCATGAGACCTGAAAATGCAGCGCTCCCCTCCGAAATTGACCATTGCCCTATTCCTCTCAGTTAGATCGGCTGGAAGACCGGTGTTTATAAGGAAACTGGAATCATTGTTCCTCAGCAGAAGTGCATGGAAGGAGAGTTTTTCCCATTTCTCCCATCCCTCCATCCAGTATACCTCAGGAGCTGGCACTTCAGCTTCCCCTGTCTTTATTACGTTGATGTTATACCTGTCATTTTCCGCCGTCATATTCAACTCCAAAGCCTGTCTTTTCAGGCAAGGCAATATATCCCTTTTCAGGGTGCGGTATTCCTGCCATATGCTGTTCCATCCACTCCCTGTATTTTGTCAGGTACTCTGCCATGGGCGCAACTGCTTCTGATTCCGAAATGATGAAGTGTAAATTATAGACATTGCCCGCATGTGGAATAACCTGGGCGCCGTAAGCTTCAGCAAGGCCTGCAATCCTCTTCATGCTCGTAAGACCGCCAGTCCACATTGTATCCGGCTGTAATATCCTGACGCCTGCATCAAGGAGCTTTTTCATGTCGTGGATGTAGTAATGGTGTTCGCCGGCTGATATTGGCGTTTCTATATTCCTGGAAAGTGTTTTGAAGCCCTCGAAATCATCCGGATGAAGAGGTTCCTCAACCCATGCAAGGTCATATTTTTCCAGTTTTTTCAGCATCCTTACTGCGAAATTGTAGGTCCAGGACATCCATGCATCCGCAGCAAGTTCAACATCGTATCCAACCTGATCTCTTACCGCCTTTACAAGCTCCTCGTTCTTTTCCATGGCATTGGGATCTGCAGGTCCGGATGAGAAACGCATCTTCATAACCCTATAGCCTTCATCCAGATAGTCCTGCGCCTCTTTCTGCAGTTCCCTTAACGGGAGAGGATGGAGGTGGCTCGCATATGCCCTGATTTTATCTCGCGTCTTTCCACCCAGAAGATCATATACGGGTATTTCTAGATGCCTGGCATAGAGATCGTACATCATTATGTTTATAACACTGATGGCATGCATGGAGACGCCAGCCCTGCCAAGAGGAAGCGAATAACGGTAAAGGAAGTCCCATGCCTTTCCTATTTCGGTGGCATCCCAACCTTCGATTTTCCTGAACAATATAAGGGCATAATCTGCCACAAGGGAAGATGTGTTGAGATATGATCTTGAACCGTCATCTGCGGTCATCTTCAGGATAGCAACATTGTCTATCATGGCAGCTTCGGTTGGAGATTTCTCCCCAAGAATATTCAGGTAATAATCTGTGGGCTTGACATACGGGTATAGAGGCTGTTTTACCTTATCTCTTGCTATAATCTCAAGTTTCGAAAGCTTCATAACAATCAAACAAAAGCATATGAATTAATTTATAATCATATTTCCGGAATGGTTCGGATTACAGCGTCCTCTGAGTGCCATTAACACGGCGGATTTCAATTATTCGCACTTTTACTTCAGAAACCCTTCCTGGGGCTTGAGGGAATGACTCTGAAGAAATGGCGATGTGAGTAAATTAGGAATAAGAATTTACAATAGTATGGACATAAAAATCCTTCGCAATGTTGTTGCTAATCAAGTTTAAAGCATACAAAACGGCCCATTTCAAGTCACTGGGCGTACCCATAATTAAAGATAATCTTAGAAACTTCAAGAATTCGCGAAATTTAATTCTTTTCCCGGAAAGAATTGAATAGTTCACGGTTTCATGCAAAAATGCTAATTCTATGATGTCCCCTTTAATTACGTTCTTTTCCGGCATGATACTATGAAGAGACATGCTTGTGTTAAGGAAAAATTCTTTTTTCTTGGTTATAAGGGATTCCTTTCCGTCCACAATTGTAGTCATGCTTGGATGCAATCTATAATATGTCAATTTTTTGCTGGATACTAACATTTTCATATCGGTAAGTATGGCATTGTAAAAGAGAAGCTTGTCAAAGCTGGCCTTCTGCTCCTTAAGAATAGGAATAGACCTCTGGGCAAGTTCTCTTGACACGGAAATGCAGCTCATGAACCAGTCGCCATTGTATTTTCTGGCCTTCTTGATTTCATGAGTGGATAATTCATTTATAAATATGTCCTTTTGAGGATAAGCGGAAAAATCTTTTGTAAGCGTTCTACCAGTTTCATCAATGGTGATTGATGCATTGTGAAAGTAACCAAGATTATTTATTTTTGTAAAGGCGTCATACACATAGGTTAGTTTATCTCTAACAAATTTATCATCGTCGTCCAGGAAGCATATTATGGAACCAGAAGATCTTTCAATACCCGCAGCCATCTTCTGTCCTAGTGTTGCATCCCGTGTAAACACTGATAATATAACATTTTCTTGAATAAACTTATCAATTTCTTCATCAATAAAATTCTTAACCACGATTATCTCATAGTTATTGCGTGGAAACGACTGATCTAGGGTCGATTGCAAAGCATCTTTAAGATATTTTTTTCTGTCGTGTGCAGAAATAACTATGGAGATAAGTGGCATTCTCATGACAATTAAGAGTGTTATTTAATTTTTATAGGGTGTCTCATGTTTTAACAACTGACGATTTTCATAATCTCTCGGCGTTTCTCCTGCTTCTATGTTTGATTTAATCATGAGATTGTATGTAATTGGCCTGAAGGCAATTGCATTATCATAATCCCTGTTACTGACATACCAGATATTCTC
>JAJZAW010000133.1 GCA_021799185.1 Thermoplasmata archaeon | reverse complement strand
AACACCACGGATACCATAGAAAATGCCGCAAAAAAAATGGAAACCGGGAATTACAACCAGCTTCCAATAGTTCAGGGCAACGGGCACCTTGTTGGGATGCTACAGGATATCCAGATACTGAGTGTTTTCCTATGAAGGTATACGACCAGGTTGTTGAACTCGCCAAGAGAAGGGGTTTTTTCTGGCCCTCATTCTCCATTTATGGCGGTGAATCCGGCCTTTATGATTACGGTCCGCTGGGTGTGCTGCTGCGTGACAATATAGTAAGGGTATGGAAGGAGAGCTACCTTGCAGATGATGCAATATTCATTGATACCCCGGTTATTGTCCCGGCCACGGTTTTCAGGGCATCAGGACATCTAGACAAATTTGCTGACCTTGCAACAGAATGCACCAAATGCCACAACAGGCAGAAACTTGAAACAGTCCTTGAGGCATCCGGCTACCACAATATCATAAAAACTGTGCCTGAGGCCAACGAATTCCTGGCAAACAATGTGGTGAAGTGCGTTGTGTGCGGAAACAGGATTACAAGCGCTACAGAGTTCAAGCTCATGTTCCGGATGCCGTCACAGGGCAGCACTGGAGATCTTTACCTGAGGCCTGAAACCGCGCAGGGGATATTTGTAAACTTCAGGCTGCTGAATAATTTCTACAGGAACAGGCTCCCAATGGCAGTTGCCCAGCTGGGGAAGGGATTCAGGAATGAGATATCTCCACGCCAGAGCCTGATAAGGCTCAAGGAGTTCAGCCAGGGAGAAGTTGAGGTTTTTGTAGATCCTCAGAAGAAGTTCTGGAAGGAATTCACAGGCACCCACAGGCTTAATCTTCTGCCAAGGTCTGGAGATCCGGTTACGGCAGAGGTAACGTCAGGTGATGCAACTCACTTCATGAGCAGCAATTCCATGGCATACTTCATTGACAAAACTGCCAGGATACTTAATAGGGTTGGCATAAGCCTGGAAAATGTGAGGTTCAGGCAGGTCCCCCTCAGCGACCTGGCACACTATTCATCGGATACGTGGGATGTTGAAGTGCGCATAGATGATGACTGGATTGAAGTTGTCGGAATTGCAGACAGGAATGACCTGGCAAACCATGAGAAATCAAGCGGCGAAGCCATGTCGGTGAAAATTGACGACAGGACCATAATGCCATCCATTATAGAACCTTCCTACGGCATTGACAGGATCTTCATCAGCGTGATGATTCATTCCTTCAGGGTCAGGGAAAACGGCTTCAAGGTTCTGAGCCTGCCCGAATACATTGCACCCTACCACGCGGCGGTGTTCCCGCTGGTTAACAGGGATGGCCTGGACACCATGGCTGAAAGTTTCTTCGCAAGACTGAGGGAAAAGGACCCGTATATAATATATGATCAGTCCGGCTCAATAGGGCGCAGATATGCCAGGCAGGATGAAATCGGCACGCCTTACTGCATAACATTTGACAGCCAGACATTGCATGATTCCACAGTTACCATAAGGGAAAGAGATTCGGCAAAGCAGGCAAGGTTCAGGACTGATGATCTGCTTTCTGCTGGAATAATAGGGAATGCTGCCATTCAGGAGGCTTTCAGGCCTTCCGTACCTCAATGATTCCAGCTGGACAGGATATTTCAGCTTCATGATTTGATTCATATTCCGAATCAGATATTGTTTCCTGCCTGTAGCTTGCTTTCCCATCCCTGTCCATGTACCAGTTACTGCAAAGCGCAGTACATATTGCGTCACCCATGCATCTATCTCTATCAATTGCAACCCTGTAAACCGTCATATTTTCACATTTTCCCGGCCCAGCCTGGCCAGACATTTCTGAAGGGTGTTAAGGGGGAGCAGCGCGCATTTTTCCCTGCTCGGCCCAAGTGGCAATCCGATGAGGTTCAGGAGATGCTGCGGCGTGATCCCCATGATCTCTTCAACACTTTTCCCCCTAGCCATATCTGTCACCATGGAAGCTGATCCCTGGCTTATGGAGCACCCTCTTCCTATGAACTTTACGTCTTCCACCATATTTCCCTTAAGCTTAACAAACATCTGGACTGCATCACCGCATACTGGATTGTACTCCAGGAGCTCGGCGGTGGGGCTCTCCATCTTGCCATAATTGTGAGGTGATCGGTAATGATCCATGAGTATCTCAGTCTTTTCTTCCACATCAGTCATTTTGAGTACACCTCCGCAGCTCTCTTAAGGGATCTGAAAAGCCTTCTAACATCCTCCTCTGTATTGTAAACATAATATGATGCCCTTGTTGTTGCAACCGTGTTGAGCCTGTGGGTAAGCGGCATTGCACAGTGATGCCCCGACCTAACAGCGATCCCTGATGCATCCAGAGAGGAGGCCACGTCGTGGGGATGTATTGCTGTCCCCACACCTATTCCGTCATCCACAAGAGCCTGATTGACGCCAAATGGAGGTATTTCCCCTATTGAGAATGAATAAACAGGGCCCCTTATATCTGTATTTCTTGGACCATATGATAGAAGGCCGGGTATATTTTCTTCTGCCTCCATCTCAAATGTAAGTTTCATGAGATCACGCCCGTGTTTCATTACGTTATCCATCCCTATGGATCTTAGGTAATCCACAGCTGCAGAAAGACCTATTGCTCCTGCGATGTCCGGTGTCCCTGCCTCAAACTTTTCTGGAACATCAGCCCATGTGGAGTGATCCCGGTATACCTCGCTGATCATTTCTCCCCCTCCCATAAAGGGATGCATTTTCTCCAGGAGTTCCCTTTTGCCGTAAAGCACCCCAATTCCAGTTGGCCCCAGCATTTTGTGACCTGAAAATGCCATGAAATCACAATCGATTGTTTCCACATTGACAGGCATGTGAGGTACACTCTGCGCGCCGTCAACTATGAATGTTGATCCGTTGTCATGTGCTATTTTCCCTATCTCCCTTACAGGATTAACAGTCCCAAGAACGTTGGACACATGCGTTACGGATAGAATTTTAGTCCTTGGTGAGACCTTGCTCTGCAAATCATCCATATCCAGAGTTCCATCTGGCCTGATGTCTGCATAGACCAGTTTTATCCCCTTATCCTGAAGAAACTGCCATGGCACTATGTTTGAATGGTGCTCCATTATTGTGATCAGGATTTCGTCCCCACTGACCAGTTCCCAGCCAAGAGTATATGATAGAAGATTGAGAGCCTCGGTTGCGTTCCTTACAAAGACTATCTGCCCAGGGTCGTGTGACCCGATAAAATTTGAAACATTTTCCCTGGACCTGCCATACATCTCAGTAGCTTCCTCACTGAGCCTGTATATGCCCCGATGCACATTGCTGTTATTGTAAAGATAAAAATCTGATATTGCTTTTATGACAGACATCGGCTTCTGGCTTGTCGCCGCACTGTCAAGGTATACATAGCCACTGCCCAGATTGCGAAAAATGGGAAAGTCTTCCTTAATCCGTTCCCAGGAAGGCATCGGCACCAAGCCCCTCTGCATATTCGTCTGCTTTCTTGATCATTTCCTGATCTCCGCCCCTTTCTATGATGGATTCAACAAAACCTGCAGTGATCATACGCTTCGCCTGGGCCTCGCCTATACCACGTGACCTGAGATAGAAGACCTGTTCCTCATCCACATCGCTTATGGAGGAAGCATGCTTTGACCTTGTGTTCGCGTTTTTGATCATCAACCCGGGTTTGCTGTTTGCATAGCCGTCCTTGGAAAGCAAGAGGATCCTTGAATCATAGAAGCCTGTTGAGTTTTTTGCCACCTCTTCAAGGTCGATGTTTCCCCTGTGGATCGTAGAGCTCTTTCCCGTGACGACCCCTCTGACCTGAATGTCTGAGGATGACGCAGCTCCAACCTGGAAACTGCTGTCCCTGATATCCATTTTCTAGATC
>JAJZAW010000014.1 GCA_021799185.1 Thermoplasmata archaeon | reverse complement strand
GCTCAATGACAATGGTGCAAAATTAGGAATTCCAAAAGATATAAAGGAAACCGCGGCACTGATATACAGGAGGGCAGTTGAAAAGAATCTGATCAGGGGGAGAAGCATAGAAAGCATAGTCTGTGCATCCATTTATGCAGCATGCAGAATGGTAAACCTTCCAAGAACCCTTGATGAAATATCCAAGGCTTCAGAAGTAAACAAGAAAAAAATAGGTAAGGCCTACAGGCATCTTGCAAAGGAATTAAGCCTTAATCTAAAGCCTACCACACCTTATTCTTATGTTGCGCAATTCTGCAGCAAACTTGATCTTGATAAGCAGGCAATTATTGTCAGTGAGGATATAGTAAGGAGATCAATAGAGCTTGGAATTTCGTCAGGGAAAGGGCCAACAGGTGTGGCGGCAGCTTCCATATATATTGCCTCTGTAATGGTGGGTAAGCCAAGAACACAGAAGGAAATTGCACGTGTTTCTGGTGTTACCGAGGTAACAATAAGAAACAGATACAAGGAGATCAGCAAATCACTGGGAATACCTGGAATGGAATAATTTCGGATGAAGATATTTGTTGTGGATAACGGTGGGCAGTGGACTCACCGTGAATACCGCGTGATGAGAGACCTAGGTGTGGAGAGCCGTATAGTTCCAAATACCGTTGATTCGCGTGAACTTGATTCGGTAGATGGGCTGATTCTTTCCGGTGGAGCTCCCAGTATAGTTTCTGAGCTGGATAAGCTTGGAAATATCGGGAAATTCATTGATGATCATTCCTATCCAATCCTGGG
Source organism: Thermoplasmata archaeon (assembly GCA_021799185.1). GTDB lineage: Archaea > Thermoplasmatota > Thermoplasmata > Thermoplasmatales > Thermoplasmataceae > UBA509. Next base: position 20,346 of record JAJZAW010000014.1, on the reverse strand, counting down.
CATATGTGTTGGAGCCCAGTTCATTGCCCTGCATTTTGGAGGGGATGTTGGACCCGGAGCGCATCCTGAATTTGGGCGAACGGAAGTGACATTCAGCAATGCTGATCGCATTTTTTCAGGGATTCCGGAGCACATAACTGTGTGGGAGAATCATAACGATGAGGTCAAAAGGCTCACTGAAGATTTCCAGGTACTGGCATGGTCAAAGACATGCAGCATCCAGGCATTTGAACACAGGAGCAGGCCAATTTATGGCGTACAGTTTCATCCAGAAGTGAATCATACACAATTCGGGAAGGAACTGATGAAAAATTTTGCTGAGTCCTGCAGAAAGTAAATTCAGCGAAAATTTATATCTATTTTAACTTTAATCAACTGAATGTTGACTGAGGTTACGGAACTTCGTGATATGCCAGTATATACTGACCGGGGCGTTCTGGTTGGGACGGTCACTGACATAATTCTTGACATTGAGACCCAGGAAATCTACGGATTGTACATCGATCACCCCAATTCCGAACTTGTGGAAATGAGTTCTGCCATAAGTATACCCTTCAGGTGGATCAAGGCCATAGGGCAGATCGTCCTATTGAGAAAATTTCCAGCGTTTCTGAAAATACCGCAGGAATGATTGTTCAGAATCATGGGTGTGTGAAAAAGCCCGTATTTTCAGATACTATGTTCACGTATCCATACCTTTCTAGCTGAGCCACTCCTCTGTATTTCTCAGCAAGTGGTTCAATAAGCCCTGTATCTTCAGACCCGTCCGGCCTGTATACGGAGAATTTGCGCGAGTTTTCTGGAACCCACTGGATTATCCTTGTTTTTCTTTCCTTCATGGCATTTCCGGCAAATTCGGCTGAGTTCCCATCCTTGATAACATTACAGAGATCCTTCAAACGTAATTCCATGCCATCCTGCATCGAGTTCCAGTCAGCAGATGGAACAGAAATAGTGGGGTCCTGTCCCAGAATGTAGGTGCGGTATCCCATTTCCGGGTGAGACGGATGGTAAGGCGCCTTTCCTGAAAGGTCTTTGCCACCAATTATTCTTATCTGGACGGGGCTAGGCACGAAGAAAAGCCGTGGCGTGCTGGTATCTATTATCTCCTTGTTTATGGAGTTGAAGATTTCGACTGAAAACTCAGAATCGATCTCCCTCATGCCAGACCGAATCCAGTATCTTCTGAATGTTTCAGGCCTGAAGCCTCGCTTCCTGAAGGCCAGCAGGGTACCGAGCCTGACGTCATCCCACCCGGAATATTTACCTTCGGCAAGCCCCTTTTTAATAATGGAGGTTTTGAGAATAACCCCGGGAAAATCCACCAGGCCATAATGGTAGTATTCTGGAAGCTTCCATTTGTTATAATTGAATATGTATTTCTGTTTCTCCGTGTTATTGATATGATCTTTGCCACGGATGACGTGGGTCAACCCGAGCAGGTGATCATCAACGGCCACGCTGAAGTTCATCATTGGATATGCATGATATTCAGTTCCGTGCCGCGGGTGGACTGCATCGCTGATCCTGAAAGCAATCCAGTCCCTGACAGATGGATTTGGATGTTTCAGATCCGTCTTAATAATCAGTACGGCCTGTCCTGGCGAGAATGTTCCATCCACCATCTTCTGAAATTTTTCCAGATTCTCTTCCGGTGGGGTTTCCCTGTGGGGGCATGCAACGGAAGCTGAAATTTTCTGTTTGAATTCCTCTTGGATACAAGTGCAAACATAGGCATGGCCAGCTGCAATAAGCAATCTTGCCTGTTCATAATATGATTCCATCCGGTCTGACTGGATTGCTATCTGATGCACTGTGACTCCGAGCCATTCAAGGTCTCTCGGGATCTGTTCGTATGCTATGGGATCTATATTGGCGGGATTTGTGTCCTCTATTCTAAGTATAAGCTTTCCGCCATATCTCTTAACGTATTCATCATTAAGAATCGCCATTCTGGAGTGACCGATGTGCAGCGGCCCTGAAGGAGAGGGCGCCATTCTCATGACAACAGAACCCTTGACGTTCCGGAGCTCCGGAAGATTATGAACCTGCACCTTTTTTTCCTTCACCTCAAACTCAGGGAATTCCAGGTGCACTGTTGCGGCAATCTCTTCAGCGGACATGCCATTTACTTTCTCCAGTTCAATGTTCACAAGTTTTGCCAGTTCGCCTGCGTTTTTCCTGTATTCAGGAAACTCCCCAAGTATCTTGCTTATGACCGAGCCTGCGCTGGCTTTTCCTCCGTGCAGAAAGGCGTTCTTCAGGGCCTGTTTTCTGATTTCCTCTTCCAGATTCAGAAAAATCACCTACTTTACGTATTTTTCCATTTCTTCTCTCAGCCTGCCCAAACCGGTTCCAGTGGATGCAGATATGGCAATTTCTTCCATCCTTATATCGGTTAAATCACACTTGGCCTGAACTCTTATTATGGGCGAAAGTAAAGATTTACGGATTTCCTGATAAAGTTTCTCCTGCTGTTCGAGGGAATAGCTGGAATGTCCTGTGGGATCAATCAGGAACAGGACTGTGCCCCTTATATCCTTCAAGGAGAGTATGGACTTAAGTTCCATTTCATTCCTTTTTGCCATTGGGCGGTCAAGGATTCCCGGCGTGTCAATTATCTGCACTTTTTTTCCTCCTATTGCAGTGTACCCTATGAAAATGCTCTGTGTGGTAAATGGATAGGGTGCGACTTTCGGGCTTGTTCCCGTCAGCGCAGAAAGCAGGGAACTTTTCCCAACGTTTGGCATTCCCGCCACCAGGAAAGTTGGCATATCTGGATTTATGTCAGGAATCTGCCTTATCCAGTCCCTACAGCTTCCCAGGAACGACAGATCCTTGTCAATGCTCAGCATTATGGATGAGAACCGACCATAATATTCTCTCATCATGCGATTAAGATCATCAACCTTCTTTCCGGATCGCAGCCGCCTGATGACATCTGTGCTGAGGTCTGTGATGCGCTCTGATGCCCACTGCACTTTGCTAAGGCTGACCTTGTACCGGTCTATATCAAACATTAGATCAATCATGTCACGGTAGAAGGGATGAATGAGCTCAATTGTCGGAAATTTTTTAACTAGTTTTGTCAGATGCGAGCATGTTATACTTTCAATGGTAGAAACCCGATCCGTTATCTCCTTTCGTATCTTATCCTCGATTCGAGGATGGTATGGTTCAGTTATCCGGGAAGCCCTGAGAAAGGATTTGTCTATAATCTCCTGGCTTCTCAGAACTGTCGGTATTCTTGTAAACATATCTAAATCTTCAGGATTTTTTCTCCTTGATGGCTTCCTGGAATTTCTTCATCTGGTCTTCATTGATTTCAAAGAGATTATGAGCATATCTTGCATGTATCTTCACTTTGGGTATGATTTCTTCGTGGGAATTCCCCTCCACCTCATAACTGCACTGATAACCGGCATCAGTGCACCTGTATATGTATCGTGTCATTTTCGCCTTATCCTCACCAACCTTAAATATTTACTGAGGCTTCTAAAGACATGACTGGAGACGATCATCCAAAACCAGATGTTGAAAGGAAATTAAGTGCAGAGCTGAGATACCTTACCCTGCGAAACGAGAGCCTCGTGGAAGAGATTGAACACCTGAGGGCGGAAGCCCTATCCCTCAAGGTCAGGGTTACTGAAATCCGCGAGGATATAGCCATAGAGGATCGGCTGGAAAGGAGGCTGCGTCAGATTGTTTCTCAGTGATGATCAGGATATTCGCAGAATCTGCAGAGAAATAAGCCTGACAGATTCGGAAACAGAGGAAATTCTCAGAAAACCAAGGGCATACACCGATATTCTTGTTAAAATAGGAAGTGCCCTTCATACACAGAGGAAACTTCTGATGGAAAAAACTGAACTTGAAACTCAGATTGCCAGCTTGAATTACAGCAATTACGAACTCTACATGGCAGCGCATACAAATGCAATAGCCATAAGCGGAATTCTTGGGGAAGCAAGGATCAAGGGCGCACACATTCCTCAAAGCGAAATGCGGGAAATCGACAGAATACTGGATGGCTATCTGATGATCAGAAAGGATTAGAGCCAATGAATCATTTCCTCTGATACCATTTATTAGCTGGAATTGAATATACTGTCATCATGTTGAAGGAAGACCATAGAAACATAACTTGCGGGGGCGATCCTTTCAACTACCTCAAAAGTGTCCTGAAGGGGCTTTCCATTCAGCTGGATTCCGGTCAGGATGCCGAAATATTGCTTTCCAGGGACAAATTCGGATATGACCGTAATACATTTGATGGACTTGCCAGGACCACAAAGTTGAAGATCGTGAGTATTGAGGAAAAAGGTCAGGATATTAGCGTCGTAGTACGCAAGGAAAATTCATCGTAGAGGCATGACGGCAGTCAATAAATTATTATATGCAATAGAATAGGGATAGGTTGACATTATACAGTCAATGGAATGTTTGCTATGGAAAATTATGATTCATCTCAGATACAGATTCTGGAGGGGCTAAAGGCAGTCAGAAAAGTCCCCGGAATGTATATAGGGTCAACAGACGAAAGAGGACTTCACCATCTGGTATACGAAGTCGTAGACAACAGTGTGGACGAAGCAATTGCCGGATTTGCAAAGTCACTATATATTTCAATCAATACGGACAACTCAATAATTGTTGAGGATGACGGGCGCGGCATCCCGGTGGATATTCACCCGAAATACGGCAGGCCGGGCCTTGAAATTGTCCTAACCGAGCTTCATAGCGGAGCCAAATTCGACAAAAAAGTCTATAAGATAACCGGCGGGCTTCATGGAGTGGGGGTTCACGTTGTCAATGCCCTCTCATCCAAACTTATAGCGGTGGTGAAGAGAGATGGAAAGATATACTGGGAAACATTCATCCGAGGGGTTCCTGAGGGTAAATTGAAGTCCCTTGAACTGTCGGAATTCCTCAGCAGTCCACCTGAAGAACTCAGGGGCGTAACATTGCACCTCAATAGGGAGCATGGCACATTGATATTCTTCTATCCGGACCCTGAGATATTTGAGACCACCGAATTCTCATACAGCACCATACTTGAAAGAGTAAGGGACCTTGCCTTCCTGAACCCTGTTATAACCATCACCCTTGACGATCTCAGGAGCGGAAACAAGGAAACTTTGCATTTCGATGGTGGGCTTTCTGAATTCGTAAAGTATCTTGGTGAGGGTTACAATGCAGTGCATAAAGATCCAATATACCACAGGACAGAAGGTGAAGATTTCGTTGTTGAGTTTGCATTTCAATACACAACCGGAGTCTCGGAGACACTGGAAAGCTTTGTCAACAATATAAATACGGTTGAAGGCGGAACGCACGTTTCAGGTTTCAGGGCCGGCCTTTCACGTGTTATACAGGACTATGCCAAAAATAAAAACATGATAAAGGGAGTAGAATCAATTACCGGAGATGATGTGAGAGAGGGTATCGTTGCGGTTATCCACCTCAAGATCCCTGAACCACAGTTCGAGGGGCAGACAAAATCCAAACTTGGAAACAGTGAAGCTAGGGGTATTGTGCAATCTGCAACTGAAGGCTATCTCAAGGAATACTTTGAATCTTATCCCAACATAGCAGATGTTATTGTTAAACGAGCTCTGGCCGCAGCTGCCGCCAGGGAAGCATCGAGGAAAGCCCGTGAACTGGTGCGGAGAAAATCGGCACTGGAGGGGGGTGGCCTTCCCGGGAAGCTTGCAGATTGCTCTTCCTCAGATCCGGAAAAAACGGAGCTGTATATAGTAGAGGGCGATTCAGCAGGGGGCTCTGCGAAACAGGCCAGGAACAGGGAATTCCAGGCAATATTGCCATTGCGCGGTAAAATACTTAACGTTGAGAAATCCAATGACGTCAGGACCCTCGGAAATCAGGTAATAAGGGATCTCATTACGGCTCTTGGAACCAATATAAAGGATGATCTTGATATCAATAAACTCAGGTACGGGAAGATAATAATAATGACCGATGCCGATGTGGATGGTGCTCATATACGGACACTGCTACTCACGTTTTTCTACAGATATGCCAGGGAACTTGTGACAAATGGAAAAATTTTCTTTGCCCAGCCACCACTGTACAGGGTGCAGAAGGGCGACAAGGTTGCATACGTTTATTCAGAAAATGACAAGGATAAGGTTTCAGAGAAAATGGGGCAGAACGCAATTACACAGAGATTTAAAGGGCTTGGAGAGATGAATCCGGCGCAGCTATGGGAAACAACAATGAAACCAGAGACAAGAAGGCTTGTTGAGGTCACCATTGAGGACGCGGCTGCTGCCGATCGCCTCTTTTCAATCCTGATGGGTGATAAGGTGGAGCCTAGGAGAAAGTTCATTGAAGAGAATGCCAGATACGTTACAAATATCGATCTGTGAGGGATAAAGTTGGAAAAAAGACCAATTGAGAACGAGATTAGAACATCATACCTTGAATATGCAATGAGTGTCATAGTCAGCAGGGCAATCCCGGAGGTGAGGGACGGCCTTAAGCCCGTTCAGAGAAGGATTCTCTACTCAATGAGCGAGCTGAACGTCAACCATGATAAACCATACAAGAAGTGTGCCAGAATTGTGGGAGAAACGATGGGTAAATACCATCCCCATGGCGATATGGCCATCTACGAGGCTCTTGCCAGAATGGCCCAGGATTTCTCCATGCGCTACCTTCTTGTGGATGGGCAGGGCAATTTCGGCTCCATAGATGGAGATGCCCCAGCTGCAATGAGGTACACCGAGGCCAGGCTTACCGAGCTATCTGAGGAAATGGTAAGGGATATTGAGAAAAACACTGTCCCATTCAGGTTGAACTTCGACGGATCGCTGGAGGAACCTGAATACTTCCCCACAAAAGTTCCTAATCTTCTCATAAATGGATCCTCAGGAATAGCAGTTGGAATGGCAACCAATATGGTGCCACATAACCTCACTGAGGTCTGCAACGCAATTATCTACGCGCTTGATCACAGGGACTGCGAGGTAAAGGAGCTCTTAAAATACATAAAGGGCCCTGATTTTCCGGGCGGCGGAATATCATTCTACTCTCAGGAGCTTATGGACGCCTACCTGACCGGCCGTGGAAAGGTTGTCAGCCAGGGAGAGGTGGATCTTTCTGAACCCAAGCACATTGTCATCAAAAGCCTTCCATACGGGGTTAACAAAGCTGTCTTCATCCAGAACGTGGCAGAACAGGTAAAGAATGAGATTCTGAAGGGAATAACAGATATAAGGGATGAAAGCGACAGAACAGGTATGCGCGTTGTGATAAAAGTGAGGGACGATGACATGCGAAATCTCATCCTCAACCAGCTATATGAGCACACAGAACTCGAATCGTCCATAGGAATAATCAATCTGGTTCTTGTTAACAATCAGCCCAGAACACTGAATCTAAAGGGCCTGGTGGATAATTACATAATGCACAGGCTTGAAGTCATTGTCAAGAGGTCCAGCTTTGACCTTAACAAGATGAGGGAGAGAGAACACATCTTGCTCGCACTTACAAAAGCACTGGAAAACATAGATGATGTAATTGCAATAATACGTGGAGCGAAGGATGTACCGACAGCAAGGTCAGATCTCACTTCAAAACTTGGAATTGATGATGTACAGGCCAACTCAATTCTTGAACTCAGGTTGCAGAGGCTTACGGCGCTGGAAATCAGCAAAGTAGAGGACGAACTAAAGGAAGTCAGGGAAAAGATCCTGACTCTTGAGAAAATCCTGGCTAGCGAAGACCTCAGACGAGACATAATAAAGGAAGAGCTCAGGGAGCTTTCAAAGAAATATGGTGATAAGAGAAGAACAAAGATATCCTTCAGGGAAATAAAAACCAGAACCATAGCCGATCTTGTTCCAGAAGAGGACGATGTGGTGATACTCAGCGAAGGTAGCCTTCTGAAGAGGGTGTCGCTTGAGGAGTACAGGGCACAGAGGAGAGGTGGCAAGGGTATAATAACATCAACAAGGAAGGAGGATTCTGTGAAGACAATTCTCTCCTGCAGCTCACACGACAGCATATTCATGTTTACGAATACAGGAAGGGTTCTGCGTACCCTGGCTTATGAAATTGAGAAGAAATCCAGGAAGTCCGTGGGAGTTACAGCCGCCTCATATGTTCCACTGCAGGAAGGCGAAGTGGTAGAGCAGATCATGAAGGCACCGGAATCAAGGGAATCTCACCTTGTAATCCTGACAAGGAATGGCTTTATAAAGAGAACACCTGCAGATGCAATTCTCGATATGCGCTCCTCCGGCATAAGGATAATAGGATTGGAGGATGACGATGAGGTAGTATCCGTTGAAGCGATTTCAAAGGAAGGCAACATAGTGGCAATATCGAACTCCGGGAAGGCATCAGTCTTCATAACTTCTGAGGTCAGACCCACAGGACGCGCCTCCAGAGGGGTTCGCGCCATGCGGCTGAAGAAAGATGAATACATCATTACAGGGTTTATTGCACAGGACAACGAGGAGATTCTCACGGTCTCAGAGAATGGAATAGGGAAGCGAACGCCCATTTCAGAATTCTCCGTCCATCACAGGGGATCATCCGGAATTTTGGTATTCAAAAAATCGGACAGGACAGGGAATCTGGTTAAGGCAATTCCTGTAAGACCTGAGGATGAGATAATGATAGTAACCAGGAATGAGAAGACGATCCGGCTCAAGGTGAGTGGAATAAAGAGCCAGGCAAGGGTAACTTCTGGTGTAAAATTAATTGACACATCAGACGATGACAGGGTCATAGAAGTCTCAAGAATTGAGCCAGGTGACGAGGCTGAGGAAAATGCAGAAAAATAACGTTTCAATCTATCTGATTGGCCTGGGGAGCGTGGGCCGGAATTTCCTATCCATACTTGCCGAAGAGGGCAAACTTATTTCCCAGAGAACTGGAGCGGAAATAGTTATTGGCGGCGCATCCGACAGGACTGGATCTGTTATTTTCAAAAGCCCTGTGGCTCCTGCTGATCTTCTGAAGGCAAAACAAGCCGGGAATATTCTGTCGCTAGGAAAGGAGGCACCGGTTACTGAAATGACTGAGAATGAGGGGGGAATTCTGGTAGACATGTCCTCAGCATCCCGTGATGGATCGCGAGAATTATCAATGTATCTGTCAGCTATGAAGAATGGCATGGATATTGTGACGGCAAACAAGTCACCGCTGGCCAATCACTGGAAAGAAATCATGGATCGGGCTTCAGCCGGAAGCAGAACCGTACTCTACGAAGCTACGGTTGCGGGTGGAGTGCCATTGTTCAGTCTGCTAAGCCGCTCATGCGGACCATCCACTGTAAACGAATTCCATGGAATTGTCAGCCTCACGGCTAACTTTGTTCTGAAACAGATGAGGGAAGGAAAACCTTTCAGTGATGCTGTTGCTGAAGCCCAGAAAAGAGGCATTGCTGAAACAGATTTCAGAGATGATACCGATGGCCTGGACGGAGCGAGGAAAACTGTCATTCTGGCAAACGCATTATTTGGAAAAAACATGACGCTGAAAGACATCAGAACGTCCGGTGTTTCGGAGAGCACGGATGCGAAAGGTATGGACAGATACAGACTTATCACCGAAATAACCCGGTCCGGAAGAGAGGTTCATGCCTTTAGCGGGCTGCGTGGACTGGATGAAGGCGACTATCTTCTTTCACTGGGTGAGATGTCTCTTGGATATGAGGTAAGCACTTCGAGAAATGGCAGGCTGAGAATCCAGAGTGTCAGCGATGGCCCTGGTGAAACAGCCGCTGCTGTCATGAACGACGTTATGTCCCTGGCGAAGGAAAAATTTCAAGGAAAATGCTGAGATATCCTGTGGATTAAATGTTCAAAATAGATCGGCATGAAGTCCCAATAGCCATCAGGGCGCTTAAAACAGCAAATGTTTATGAGATCACCGGTAAAAAAAGGATCATTGTGGACACAGGAATGTCCGATGAATCTTATAAGGTACTCATGGAACAAGGACTGTCAATGGAAAACGTTGATTTCATTTTTCTAACTCACTTGCACATAGATCACATAGGGTCTGCACATAGAATGCAGCAGGAGTTCGGCATACCGGTGGCAATGGGTGAGGAAGATATCAAACGGGTCAATTTAATTAAAGAGAGCCCTGAGGACTTCAGGGATTCTTTGCTTGAGATTATGAGGATGAACGGAACACCAAATGCAATCACTGATCAGATGATTCAGCGGCACTTTGTTCTGGATCATCTTGATACTTACCTGAGAATTGAATTCGACGTCCATCTGAAGGGAAATGAAGAGATCATCCCCGGAGTAAGAGCCATTTTCAACCCAGGCCATTCCCCAGGATCATTTTCCCTTTACATATCCGAGTGCAGCTGCCTTTTTTCTGGAGACCACATACTCCCGGGGATTACTCCCAATATCAGTTTTTATGATGGCAGCGTGGATATGCTGGGCCTCTACCTTGATAGCCTCAGGAGAACAAGAACACTTGGCGCTAAAATGGTATATCCGGGGCATCGCTCCCCATTTGAAAACGCGAACAACAGGATAGATCAACTCATTGCACATCACAGTGCTAGGATGAAGGAGATTGCCGGAATTGCCAGCAGGTGGATGACCGCGTATGAGGTGGCTGAATCAATGAAGTGGAGCAGGGAGCGCAATCTGGTCAGCATGAATCTCATGGAAATGAATTTTGCAATCGGCGAGGCAATTTCCCATCTGATGCATATGGAAGCTCAGGGGATTCTGGAAAGGAAAGAGGAAAACGGCCTGTATCTTTACAGGGTGCCATGACCCATCTCATTCAGAAGCAACATAAAATTACTTTAACCTTAAATCATTGGTCACTGGTAATATGGAGTTTGGATAATGGGGCTGAATGCAGTTTTGTATGCACCAAACACGCCATCCCTCATAGGCGATATGGGTGTGAATCACACTGCCACGGAGAAGGCACTTGAAGATATCGGAAGGAAATATCGAGATAGAGTAAAGACAGTTATTGTAGTTTCTCCACATTTCGTTACCTCGGGCGCCTTTGGTGTTGTGCTTCAGGATCCATTGAAGCAGATTTTCGATTTTTCTGGATTTCCGCCAGAATTCTATGAAAAGAAATACGTGCCGCACGGTGATCCGGAGTTTGGGAAATCTCTGATTCTTGCCGGCAATTCTCTTGGGTTGCAGATGGGCAGTGCAACAGGCTGGGGACTGGACCACGGCGCATGGTCTCCGTTGCACAGAATCTTCCCTGAGGCGGATATACCGGTTGTTCCAGTTTCAATATCGCCATCTTTAGGTCCTGAAAAACATGAAGTTCTGGGAAAAGCCATCAGGAATGTATCTGACGGTGGGGAAACTATGCTGCTTGTTACAGGTTCAATAGTCCACAGGCTTGATCTATGGTCAAAGGGCAGCGATCATGTTCCCGAAAACGCGTTAAAGTATCTTAATGAAACAACTGCCCACATGATCAACGGAAGATGGCAGCAGATATGGCACATGCCCAGAGACCTGGCAAGATCGGCTTCTCCTGAGGGCGGTGAGTTTCCGTTCAGGATACTTGCGGGTGCCCTTGGGGATAATGCAAAGGGCAATGTGCTAGCGAGTGAAATCGAGTTCGGGGCAGCGTCGCTCACAACCATAGAATTTAGCCTGTAAGTGCCTGTATCAGCCACTCATTTGCACTGTTAGGAATTGCTGTATGATACGGGGAATGGAAAGATCAAACCTTCCTTAATGGACTTCATTGAGCTATGATTAAGTACTAATAGCAGATTCGCAAATATGATTGAGTCCATTGGTGGCAGACGGGTCTTTCCCATTGGCCTTGGCACTTATGGAATGGGTGGTTACCAGTCAAGGGCACCTGGTATGGATAGCAAGTATATTTCTGCAATCCAGTATGCCCTGGCAAAGGGCATAAATGTAATAGACACCGCTGAAATGTATGCGGGCGGACACACTGAGGAGATTGTGGGGAAAGCTATTTCATCGGTGAAAAGAAAGGATATTTTCATAATATCAAAAGTGTGGCCTACGCACCTGGGACGGCATGATTTAAAGAAATCTTTGGATGGCAGCCTAAAAAGGCTCAATGTTGATTTCATTGACCTCTATCTCATACACTGGCCCAGTACCGAAGTTCCGCTGGATGAATCCATAGGCGCGCTTATGGAACTCAAGGATCAGGGCAAAATAAGGCAATTCGGAGTGAGCAACTTCGATAAGAATCTTCTGGAAGATGCAATTACTTTTGCGGGGAAAGGCCAGATCATCGCAAATGAGATCGAATACAGTTACGGAAACCGGAATCAAATGAGAGATGTCATTGAATTCTGTAAGAAAGAGAGGGTGACCGTAATAGCTTATTCTCCACTTTCGCGTGGGAACTACGCCAAGTCTGAAAAAATAAGGGAAATAGCTGAAAAATACGGCAAATCTCAGCTTCAAATTGGACTCAGGATGATAATGGAAGATGCTTTACCAATACCAAAAGCTTCATCCCGGGAGCACATAGATGAACTCTTTGATGCAGCGGGTATTGACATAAGCAGAGAGGACCTGGATTACATCAGGGAATAGAATGCTGAACATTTTAATGCATTCCACATTATGAAGAAGCCGAATCAAATAATAAGATATGGGCCATTATGGTAGCATATTATTCCTGTTTTATAACCATACAATTGGTATTCCGCACCACCATAGGGAAATCCTTATCAACTTTCTGTCAATCACTTTATCCCTGCTGAATGTAAGGGGCTGTAGCTTAGCTAGGTAGAGCGCCTGGCTCATAACCAGGCGGTCATCGGTTCGAACCCGGTCAGCCCCATTCTGCTTTTTATATGGTATGAATGGTTTAAAAGTTTAAAGATAATTTTATGCCCTTATTAAATTCTAGAATCCACAGTGAAAATGGTTAGGTTACCTTTATCTAGAAATACTTTATAACAAGGCTAATTGTAGAAAAGCTGATGGCTACTAGCGCTGATTTAGCCAGTATGGTTGATATGGGATGCCATGAAAACTTTCAGAATGAAAGGGCCTTTAGAGAGCGGGTTATAGGCGGGTTGTTGGGGGCACTTTGGAATCTTGGCGATGAAGTGTTTTGTGAGTATAATATTTTAGTGGCAACGACATCTGTTAGAGTTGATTACGTGGTATGAAAGGAAAACTCATTTGCGCTATAGATAAAAAGCCCCGATGTTGATATCTTCCCTGGGACAGAGCCATGGAGGCAATTAATTGATTATCTGAAATTAGACTCCAATATAAAATATGGCGTATTATATAATGGAAAAGCCATGCACATAGTAAAGTATGGGATTCCAAGTCCATTGGTTTCCTGGAAATGTAGTGATGATTATTCTGCTTTTGCATACCTATCAAAATATTCCTACCCTACATTATTGAACGCAAAATTAGCCAAGCCCTCCAATGAAATAAAAGGGAACTATATCATCAATGGGAGCGATAGAAATGGTGCTTCTAATTATGGTGTTGGATATATCAGGTCACTTCTTGATGGAACTAAAATTCGATTAAGATATTCCCTTTATGTGTTTATAATTTCTCTTGCGTTGGTCTTCGTGATAAACACGGTTACTTTTAATAACATTAATTATTCATTTAACTTCTTACATATACTATTTGGAGCAGCTTTTTACTGCATTTTTTTCGGTTCACTAATTGCTACTATAATTTACTATGTTAAGGTCAAGACCCTCACAAATCAACTCAAAAGTAACAACCTGATTGAAGCTTGATTCAGCTCCAGATTAATCAATGATTCAAGAGGTCTCAATGTCAGCTACAATGATTAGCGGGCATTTAGACGGGCATTACAAATACGCTATTTCTAGCACTTCAAGCGCACTTCTTAGAAAAGTTACAAGCTAAAATAAACATTGGAAATCAAAATAAGCTGCAATGGTAATACAATGTTCTCTGCCAGTTTTATAATGTAATCAACAGCGATCTCAATTGCAATCATACCAAGCAGGTCCAGTTCTGATTATCAGGCTCATAAGAAAGCTACAAATCTTCTAACATTAATGTTTCACTAAGTCAGGCATTTTGGATGCCCTCTGCTGTACCATTTCATCCAATAACCCATAAAGAGCCCATAAAAGACGACGCCGCTGGTCGGATTCGAACCGACGACCGCTCGGTTAACAGCCGAGTGCTCTACCAGCTAAGCTACAACGGCAAACGCATACGGAAAGCTTTTCAGTTCTCTTAATCTTTTCGTATTTACTGGACGCTGTCTATATCCACTCCGCATATTGCCGATAATTCTCTGTGCAGCTTTATTATCCTCTCTGCTGCTGCATCAAGCCCTTTTTTCTGGTATTTTTCAACAACCTCAGCCAGCGAGGTCCTTCTTGTTCCCGAATAAAGGTTGTCAGCATGTGCAACTATCTTCTCTTCTAGAGTTTCTGGCATCAGATCCCTGAATCCAAGCCCAAGTGTTTTGGCTTCATCTGCGGGAATGCCTGCCCCGGTATGCCTTTCCACAATAAGGATTACTCTATCGTCGATATTTCCAAGTTCCCCGAGGATCTCTGCACCAGTAACGGCATGTTCAATTCCATTAACTCTGGTTCTCCCAATGTCATGAAGTAAAGCTCCTGCTCTCACAAGGTCTAAATTCGCATGTGCCAGCTCTGCGATTCTGACCGCCAGCCCAGCAACGGAAATGCAGTGTGATATTATCCTTTCGTCCGCGCCTGCTGAATTAAGTATGTTCAGGCACTCCCTTTCGTCAGGTATTATTTTAACAGTCTTTCCCCTAACAGTTGGAACAACGTGCATTCTTCCGTTAAACTCCATGTTTAACTCCCTGCCCTGATAATAACGATCCAGGAAAATTGCAAGGGCAGAAACTTCACTTATTGGCTGATTTGAAATCGATACATTGTAATCACTCTGTTCATAGAATTCAAATGGAACCTTGCTGGCTCCAACAACTACAACAACATCACTGTGCAAGCTTTTCTCTCTTATTTCCCCTATGCATTCATCTATGGGTATACCGTACATTGTCAGATGAATCTTGATCCCATGGAATGATTTCAGGAACTTCATAGGGTTTATGCCGGTTTCAATGCCAAAGTTACCACCAAAATTACGGGTTACAGAATTAACCGCCTCTCTTAGTTCCTCGTCTTCGGTGTCGACAACTATGGTGGCTGCTCCAAGGGCCCTTGCAGTAAGGGCGACATGGGTTGTGATCCTTTTATCCCTGTAAGGGCGATGATTTATCCTCAGGACTGTAATCATAGTTACCCGTCATCCGAATCAAGCGGTGTTGACCTTGGCAATCTTGTATCCCTTGATCTGAAGCATGCTTGATCTTTTCACAATTCCGCGCAGTAGAGCTTGAGAAATGTTTAGTTTTTCAGATACATCACCTATGAAGACACCTTCAGGATCGGTAATCATTTCTGCAATCTTATCCTCATAATCCATGAGCTGCTGATCGGTAAGGGTTGTTGCGTATATTATATCGGCCAGATCACTCATGCTCCCCAGCAGGTTGATCTGGACATTCGTGTAATATGTATGAAAAGCCTTTTCAGGCCCATTTTCGCCGGTCATCCACTGGCTCTCAATCAGCTTTATTTTATCCAGGTAAAGAAGTGCCTTTTTGCCCTCATTCCCATATTTCTGTTCTATGACAGGCATTGTTATCCAGCCGGTTGAAAGATCTAGGAGTAACCGCCTTTTTGTGTCACTGTCAGCGGCATGAAAAATTGAAACAAGTTCCCCTACGTCATTAACTACTTTGATTCTGCTGACCATCCATACATGATAGCTGGATAAGATATAATTATTACCTGAAAAAGATAATTCCTGCTTACTTTCTTCTCTTCCTTATCTCATAAAGTAGCATTTTGTCATAATCAACCTGGAACTTGATTTTCTTGTTTTTCAGGATTTTTGCAACGGATTCCACTATATCCCTGATTTCTTCAGAGGGCCCACCCCTGTAGATGATCATCTCTTTCCTGTCTTCAGGAAATACCCATTTATATTTTGCCCCATCCTTGATATAGCCAATGGGTTTCTTATCCTTCCTTATCTCGGCAAGGTTGAGTTCCAGTGTTATCTGGTCGTACTGTGCCTCCTCCTGGTTTTGTTTTGTTTCACCAGCTATTATGTCCCATATCTCCGGAAAGGCTTTTTCCAGATCCTTCCAGTGAAATTCATCGGCGAAATAGATGTGTCCACTCCAGTTCTTCACCTTTCTTCATCTTTACCAAGATATTTAATATTGCGCATCTTAAGGAGTCTGTTGCATAACAATGGATCAGGCAATTCAAGGATCGCATTACTTCTGACACTGATGACAGCAATGCTTGGGATCCAGTTCGTTGCAGGAATTTATGTTAGCTCATTTTACATTTCAGAAGGCAGCTCTTTTTCAGAAGTGCTTCTTCAGTCGGCATCTTTTCCGATTCTCACCCTTCATATTGTCCTGGGCGCAGCCACATTCATGGTGAGCCTTTACGCCTTCGTTATTGGAGCAGCCTCAAGGCAGAAATACATTCTTCTGGTTCTTTTGGGACTGAATTCACTCTGTATCCTTGGTGCAGGCATTTCAGGAGTTTTTTATCTATCAACGAAATCGGCAGTTTACACATTTGGTATGGCAATGTTCTGGCTTCTTGCATTTGGCTTTATAGGATTCAGCCAGACACTGTTGAGATCTTCTTCAAAGGCAAAGAGTTAAAAATGCCTATTACATCGCTTGAGCGAAGCCCCGTGGTGTAGAGGCCAAGCATAGCGGGCTCTGGACCCGTTGACAGCAGTTCGAATCTGCTCGGGGCTATTATTCTGGATGTGTATCTGATGCCGGAGAATGAAGAGGAAGATCCAAGAACTGCCATATGCGAATACAATGGACAGATATTGCCGAGGCAGCATCCTGTATTTTACTATCAGATGGAGATGCGAATGGCGCAGGCTGAACTTGGCCTAGCCATAGCTGAGGGAGTCAGATTGCAGGCCACCAGGGAGCTTCTCGACATGCTTGATACATTAAATCAGATGATGGCAGACCCTGAATCAAAGTTGCCTGACCAGCAGAGAAAGATGCTTAATCATGCAGACGAAGTATGGCTTGACCTGAAAGAAAAAATGAGTCAGGGGGACAGGCGTGCTGCACATCTTCTCAACAGCTCTGCACACATTAACAATGCACTTGCAAATCTCATAAAATGCACTGAAGACCAGGATTTCTCAATGGAGGTTCCGGAGTACCTAATAAAATATCTTGGGAAACTGGCAACATTCGTTTACAGGGAAGCAATTGGGCATGTTATGCTTTGAGATTAGACTCCCGTAAATAGTTCGTGAAAAGAACAGGTTCTTTCACGAACCTGTCAATATAGGTGTTTTCCCTGTACAGGTTCATGAGGTACCGATCTATCTCATAATCCTCGAAAATCCTTGTTTCCTTCAGCTTTTCCACAACGCCGTTGTAGCCCATTCCCTTTTCCACTACCTTAACTGGGGACATGCCGTTCTTCTCCCTGACTAGGTTTACGGCTTCTGCGAAGGAGATTTTATCCCTTGAACTCACATCCACAGCCCCCTTAAGTTCCTTTGCAGATTCTATCACTTTGATCAGATCGAGGATATGAACAGGTGAGATGCTCCCCTCTCCCGGCAATTTTGACGGAGAATCAGCGGCAAGTTTGAAAAGCCTTGGCACGAACCGGTCGTTGTTACCAAATACAACGGATGGCCTTACATTGAGATGATTCTTGACCCTGGCTGCATTATCCTCCGCTATCCCCTTTGATCTGAAATAGTCGGTCTGACCATAATAGACGTTTATTGAAGAAATGTGTATAAGTCGCTGCCCAGTATCATATTTCAGCAGCGGTTCAACAATGTTCTTCATTCCCTTAACATGAACGTCAAAAAATTTCTGGTTTCTTTCACTGTCAACGCCTGCAGCGTCCACAACGGTATCATAGTCCTTCACGGCCTCCGCCACCTTTTGTGCATCCATAATGTTGCCTTCAATCCACTTAGCCCCCTTTGAGTCAAGTTCCTTATTCCGAGACCTGGAATAGTATGCAACTGCATCTGCATGCATGTTTAGAGCAATGTTGCTTCCGATATATCCTGAACCGCCGATAACTATGAGTTTCATCTTAATGCGCTACCACAGATCAAGAATACTCAAATATGTTTGCAATTCCGACCGATATATCAGAAGAGTAAATTTAATTAGAAATAGACCTATGGGGAAACAGGTTAATTATGAAACACAAGGGACAGAATGTATACATGGTGTCCGGCGGTGTGACAAAATTTTCAAAGGCAACACCGGAAATGGACTTCAGGTTAAGGGTAAAGAAAGCTTTCGATTATGCGGTGAATGATATACACCTGGACCTGAAAGATATTGATGGCTCTGTGGCGTCTTATTTCTCCGATCATTTCCAGCGCCAGTTGATGTCAGGAATAATGGTTCAGGATTATCTCGGTCTGACTCCAAAACCAAGCAAGAGGATTGAGGGTGGAGGAGCAACAGGCGGTCTGGCATTTCAGACAGGTTATGAAGAAGTTGCATCGGGAAGAATGGATGTTTGCGCTGTTTATGGCTTTGAAACCATGTCTCATGTGAACACATGGAAGGGCAATGAATTCATTGCACTTGCCAGCGACACAAATTTCGACTATCCGGTTGGCGGCTTCTATACAGGCTATTATGCCATGATGGCAGTGAGGCATATGCATGAGTTCGGAACCACTGTGGAGCAGCTTGCAAAGGTATCAATTAAGAATCATGGGAATGCTATGCACAACCCTTATGCTCAGAGCCCCATGAAGCTCACCGTGGAGGATGTGAGGAATTCCCCCATGGTCTCATATCCCCTGACAAGGCTTGATGTTTGCACCATGTCTGACGGAGCAGCGGTTGCTATTCTGGCCTCCGAGGATAAAGCATTTGAACTCACTGACCACCCCGTTCTTGTCAAGAGCATAGGAACCGGAACTGATACCATGCGTCTCTCCGACAGGCCCTTCTTGAAGGTGCCTTTATTGGCTAACGAGAAGGAATCCGACTACCGCAATCTGAAATACCCTGGAGTGCATTCGTTCAGAGCAGGCAGAACTGCCGCAAAGGAAGCGTATGATGCAGCAGGAATTACTGACCCGCTTAACGAGATTGACCTGGTAGAGCTCCACGATGCGTACACTTCATCGGAAGTTCAAACATATGAGGATCTTGGATTGTGCAGGTATGGAGAAGGAGGTTCATTTGTTGAGGAAGGAAAATCTGCACTCAATGGAAAGGTACCCGTCAATCCTTCCGGAGGATTGCTGGCATCAGGACACCCTGTTGGAGCCACGGGAATAATGCAGTCTGTGTTCATGTTCTGGCAACTGCAGCACTCCATAAAGAAACATTTCAAAGACGACACATTGCAGGTCAAGAACGCGAAGCGTGGGCTCATACACAGCCATGCCGGTACAGGCACTTATGTTACGGTTTCAGTAATGGAGGCGGTTAGATGACCATAGATTATGATGCGAAAATGCCTGAGACACAGGACGGAACTGAAGTATACAATGTGGATCCACTAATAGTGAAATCTCACTATGAAATCGACTACATACACAGTTACGCTCAGGATTCAGAGTTTTTCAGGGCACTCGGAAAGAAGAAGCTTATGGGAAGCAAGTGCCGCAAGTGTGGTTACACTTACGCAACTCCCAGGGGACACTGCATGATGTGCGGCTCCGAGACTGACTGGTATGAGCTCCCCAATGAGGGTAGGGTGCATACATATACTACCTGCTACTTCGGAAGCGAAAAGTTCCTTCCAGAAACGCCGTTCAACCTCATAATGGTAGAGTTTGAAGGGGTGGACTCTCTCTTCATGGCGAGGCTCATCGGAGCTGATCAGGAGGATATAAAGATCGGCATGAAGGTAAGAGCAAAGTTTCGCAGGAATCTGCAGATAAGCCCCACAGACGTCTACTTCGTTCCGGCCAAGGAATAAGCAAAAATTCTTTACAACTTTCCCATATTCTTTTATGTGACTGAATTTTCCAATTTTGACAAAAATGTTTTCCTGGTCAAGCTTGATAGGATGATAGATCGGGGTGCACTTCTCTCACGCTACAGTCGAGCCTCTGAACTGGATATCAGGGAAGTTTACAGAAAGGAATTCTCAGGAAACGAGAAAAAAGGCGAGGATTTTTACAGACGAGTATTCGTTGAATACGGGGATGAATCAATTGCTGAGCTTGTGACCGCACAGGTTGCGGTACAGAATGTAAGCAACATTTCAAGCAAGATTATGGAGGAACTGCGGGTCGGCCTCTCATTTCAGAT